>DAOUAU010000035.1:0-4393 GCA_034433195.1 Dehalococcoidales bacterium | reverse complement strand
ATCTGGATTTATAGCACCACCGCGATCTACGGCCTGGTGATTATTCTCTTCGTTTCATTTCAACCTTATGGTTTGATAGCGGTCTGGAAAAAAATACGGGCTAATTATAAACGCTGGCCGTTTGGTTATTAGGGATGAGTGATAAAATATGTTGATTCTGGATAATATTCAGGCCGTGTATTTAAATGTGGTGCTGGCTTTGAACGGCGTGAGCATGCGGGTTGAAGACGGCACCATCGCGGTTCTGCTGGGAAACAACGGCAGCGGTAAATCCACTACCCTGAAAAGTATCTCCGGTGTACTGGCATTAGAAGAAGGCAAACTGAAGGAAGGAAAAGTAGAACTGGATGGTAAAAGAATTGATAAACTTAATCCGGAGCAAATCGCCCGGCTGGGAACCTGCCATGTTTTACAGGGCCATCCCGTTTTTGATGAACTGACTGCGGAAGAAAATCTGTTGATGGGAGCTTTTCTGCAAAAGGATACCAGAATTCTTAAACAGGGATTAGAAGAGGTCTATCAGTATTTTCCCAGATTACGGACTCTGAGGAACAGAAAAAGCGGCTTTCTTTCTGGCGGAGAACAACAGATGCTGGTCATCGGAAGAGCCCTGATGGCGCGCCCCCGCCTGATGCTGCTGGATGAACCATCGATGGGGCTGGCTCCCCGGGTGGTGCGGGAGATATTTACCGTGATCAATTCGATTAACCAGGAAAGAAAAACTACCTTTCTGATCGCGGAACAGAACGCTTCTGCTGTTTTGTCAATCGCTGATTACGGCTATATCCTGCAAAACGGGAAAGTGGTAATGGAAGGGCCGGCTGAATTGTTGAAAACCCATCATGATGTTAAAAAATCATATCTTGGCCTGGAAAGCGAAGGGATGAATAAAAACTATTATGCTTTGATCCGTGAGAAAAGAACGAAAATGTTGTGAGTGGGCTAACAGGATATTGTGGTGATCGGGAGATCAGGAATTAAAAACGTAGGACTGGCGTAAAAAGACTATTTCTTGACTATTTTTCCATTAACCGGGTGTAAGACAAGACTGAGCCTTCAAAAGAAAAACCGGAGCGAGTTTGAAATCTCCTCCGGTTTTTCTCATAAGGAGGTGTTTTATTTATCGATGCCTTCAAAAATACGGGGTAAGAGGATGGGTTCGCTGGCTGAGACTGCCGCGGTGCCATTGTACTGGACCATCCTGGTGTAAGTGGCTCCGACACGTCTGGCAGGACCGTAGCCGAAGTCTTTCATATTGCCCCAGGTATCTATAACCGACAGTTTATTCAGTGCCTGATAAATGGCTTCGCCGTCTATGTTCTGACCGCCGGTATCTTTCAAAGCCTGTTTCACGGCGGCGGTTAAAGCGGCTTTAAAAGTAATGGTCACGCGGTTATCCGACCATTTGTCTTCATTTTTGGCCCATTTGTGAATGGCGCTCCACAGTTTGGCGGCTTCTCCGCCGTCAGTGCTGGGATCCTCTGAGCGATATTGGTAAAAACCTCTGGTTCCCTGACCCACTAACCCCAACAGGGGTGCGGATTCCACATTTTCCATGAACGAGAAGGGTATTTTGCCGATCAGGCCCAGACCGCCGAAATCCCGGATAGCCAGCGCCGCCTGCTGGGTAATGCACATCATCCAGATATAGTCCACACTGGCATCCCTGAGTTGCATGAATTGTGTTTTTAAATCAATTGAAGTCATGGGATAAGAAACCGGGAAAACATCAACTCCTTGTTTCCTGACCCAGGCTTCAGCGACACGCCATTGCAAGCCTGATGGCATATCCCAGTAAAGGACTCCTATTTTGGGAGGGCGGCTTTGCTCGGGGCGGTTCTTTTTCCAGTCTTCCAACGCCCACTTGCAATATGCCGCAAAACCATCTGCGGTAGATAATGTTAATCCAAAAAAGCGTCCGGGCGGTACGTATAGCGCACTGCTGAGTGAAGCGGCGCAAAACAGCACTGCTCTGTCCTCAATAATGGTATCTTTAATTCCAGCGTAAAGGTAGTCTTCCACCACGAAATAAACCGTGGGTTTAAAACTATCCCGCAGTTCTTTGTAAGCCATGATGGCCCCATCGGGGGTACCCTGATTATTGACAATTTTCCAGGTCAATCTGGTGCCGTCAATACCATTCTCTACTTCATTGGTGTATCTAAGCACATTTTCCAATTCTTCCATCAATGGCACAACAGCGGATTTACCGGCACCCGTGAGGCCGCCCATAATACCGATACGAATTTCCGGTTTTTTGGCCGGGGCAGCGGTAGTGGAAGGGATTGCGGCCGAAGTTGTAATACTGTCTTGGGGTGGTGAGGAGGGCTGGCGGCTGCAACCGCCTAGAAGAGACACCAGCACGGCTGCCAGCAAGAAAATGGCGAGGATAAAGCGCAACGGGTGTGTGTTCATAACTAAAAACCTCCTGTAATTTTGATAAAGATCTCACAATCTGAAAAACCGGTCAGGATATTTTAGGAATAGAACGATAAACCCACCAGGGGACCAGTGGCGGAACACATTACCGGAGTGTATTCAGTCAGGTGAATTTCAGCGCAATGGTAGCGCGCGGCGATCAATTGTTTTAACTCTTCGCCTTCTGTTTTATTGTTTGAGTAGTGCACCATCATATGCAAGGGCTGAGTGGTATCCGCGTATTTTTCAACCATTTCAACCAGTTTTTCAATGCTGCGTTGCTTGCCCACTACCCTGCCGATTACCTCGGTGTAACCACTGTCATCAATAAAACCGATAATGGGTTTGACTTTAAGCAGTTCGCCTAATCCGGAGGTATTACGGGGAGCGCGACCGGTCTTCATGATATATTTCAGAGTATCAAGGGCGGAGAAATAAATCACTCTGGTAATCATGTCTCTGACTACAGCCAGGACTTCCTCCAGGTTTTTACCCTCTTGAGCGGCACGGGCGGCTTCGAGTACGATAAAACCCAGCGCCCCGGCCGAGGTTCGGGAGTCAATAATTTCAATATTGTATTCAGGATGATCGGCGCGAATGATTTTTCTGGCCTGAAAAGCCGATTCGAAGGTGGCGGTTAATACTTTGGAAACAAGGATGCAGACCATATCAGTCACGGTTTTTCCGCATTGCGTGAAAGCCTTGATAAAATCTCCCGGATTACCGGCACTGGTGGAAGGAGACTCTTTCAGGTCCATGAAAATATTCCAGAATTGCTGGGGGGTAATTTCTACCAGATCCCGATAAGGTTTGCCGTTAATAATCAGTCCAACCGGAACCACCTGGATATCATATTTTTTGATCAGGTCAGGCGGCAAACAGTTAGTGCTGTCAGTGATTATCTGGACGTTTGAGATCAGAGTGCCTCCTGGATTAGAATAAGGACTGATTGTCCGCATATGGATACCTAAACGAACATAGTACATAGAATATCTAGGTATTACCGTTACGTATGATATCAATCCGGAGAAAGGTTGTCAAGAGGTTTTAGCGTACACCCGGGGTCTGTGTTTTGAGAGCCGGTTTGACGGAGGCACTTTAATTCTACCGGCCAGAATGACTATAATTGAAAATGTATGCTGCATTTATTTGTAGAGGAACCTCCGCAGGGAGAAATATATACGCTCACCGGCAAAGAGAAGCTGCATCATCTGTGTGCGGTTTTGAGGGTCCGGCCGGGTGAGGAGATTGCGCTCTTTGACCGGCAGGGTCATGTTTACCGGGGAAAGATCACCATAATCGAAAAGCGTGGGGTAACCATCCAGATAAGCAGCAGTTCGGCTCCGGAACCCCAAAAGTATAGCCTGACTATAGCCTGCTCCGTTCCCCAGGGATCGGTCATGGATGACATCGTGGATAAATTGACGCAACTGGGAGTGGATGTGATCATCCCCATGCTGACTGAACGGGTGGTAGCCCGTCCGGGCCAGCCGGAAAAAAAGCATGAACGCTGGCAGAAAATTGCCCGGGTGGCTGCTGAACAGAGCCAGCGTTTATCTCTACCGGGAATTCCAGGCATTCTGGATTTTTCTGACGTTCTGACAAAAACGGCCGAATATACTCTCAAATTGATACCCACACTGGGAGGCAGTACCCAACCGCTGGGCAAGTTATTAAATCATTTTTCTACCGGAAGCATAGTCCTTCTAATCGGACCAGAAGGTGATTTCACTCCGCAGGAAGTTGATCAAGCCGTCCGGGCGGGGTTTGTGCCGGTCTCATTGGGTCAAAATGTCCTGAAGGTAGATACAGCCGCGCTGGCGGTCTGTTCAGCAGTCAAACTGGCTCTGCCGGCCTGATCCGCCATTCTTTTTAATAACCGCGCTGTGCTTAAACCACTCTGAACCTGTATAATTCAAATATGGGTAATTATCCAGAAATCTGAGAAAGAAGGTAATTCCAATGCCGAAAAATG
>DAOUAU010000034.1:0-4165 GCA_034433195.1 Dehalococcoidales bacterium | reverse complement strand
TGTTATATTTCATGGGTGGAGAAATAGGAGCTGGAGCTCAAGCATGGCGGCAGACTTGAATATCCTGATTGGTGGTGAGGCGGGCCAGGGAATTCAGACGGTGGGTTTTGTACTCGGGAAGGCTTTCTCGCGGGGCGGACTGCACGTTTTTGCCGATCAGGATTATGAGTCACGTATTCGCGGCGGGCACAACTTTTTCGGTGTCAGAGTGAGCTCCGGGCAGGTCAAAGCTCAAAGCGCGGCGCTGGATATCCTGGTAGCTCTGGATAAGGCTTCTATTGGGCTGCACGGCCCTGAAGTGAAAGCCGGCGGGCTGATCATCACGGATAGTGACACGCTGAAGTTGGATTCAGTGGATCAGTCTGTCTTTAACATCCCGCTTGAAAAGCTGGCCAAAGCAGTCGGCGGGGATAAAATCATGGGTAATTCCGTGGCAGTAGGTGCAGTGCTGGGGCTTCTGAATTTTGATTTAGAAATTCTGACGGCTACACTGACCTGGCATTTTGCCAAAGCCAGTGAGGCGGTACGTGCCGGCAATGTCAAAGCCGCGACGGCGGGATATGAATATGCCCGCGTCCACAAACCCGGCTCTTTCAATCAGCAGTGCCGGGGCATTCAGTCTGGTAATGTCATGTTTGTCAACGGCAATGAGGCTATATCAATGGGGGCCATGGCGGCTGGCTGTAAGTTTGTAGCTGCCTATCCGATGACACCTATTACCTCTATACTGGAGTTTCTGGCTGATAAAGGCCGTCAGTACGGCATTGGCGTGATTCAGCCTGAAGATGAAATTGCCGCCATCAATATGGTAATCGGCGCCGGTTATGCTGGAGTCAGAGCTATGACGGTCACCTCCGGGAGTGGTTTTGCCCTGATGACAGAGGGTCTGGGTCTGGCCGGAATGACCGAAACGCCGGCTGTCATCGTACTGGGGCAGCGGCCTGGACCGGCGATAGGGTTACCTACCCGCACCGAACAGGGCGAATTGCTCTTTGCCATCCATGCCGGAACAGGCGAATTCCCCAAAGTGGTTCTGGCTCCGGCCGATGCTGAAGAGGCTTTTTATCTGACGGCCAAAGCTTTCAATTTGGCTGAACAATTTCAGGTCCCGGTGATTCTGATGACGGATACCCATCTGGCTAATTCGTATACCGATGTGCCCAGATTCGAACTTTCAGCCATCAAAATTGAGCGTGGGGAGTGGCTCAATGCGGAAACGGCCGCGGATTATCAGCGATACCGGTTGACTGCTTCCGGTATTTCGCCGCGTCTGGTACCGGGTCTGACCGGCGCTGTGGTGGCTGCTGATTCTGATGAACATGATGAATCCGGGCATCTGACCGAAAGCGCTCTTTTCCGCACTCAGCAGACTGCCAAACGCCTGAAAAAATATGAATCAATCAAAAAAGCCATTTCTCCGCCCCGTTTTCATCAAATGGTCAACGCTAAACTGACTCTGGCAGGATGGGGCAGCACTTACGGCGCCATACTGGAGACCTCAGATATTTTAAAAAGCCGGGGCATTGCCAATAATATCTTGCATCTGAGTGAAATTTGGCCGTTCCCGGCAGAATTTGTCAGCGCTGCATTAAAAGCCGCGCCTGTTAGTGCTGTGATTGAGAACAATTTCAGCGGTCAACTGGCATATCTGATCCAGGCGCAAACCGGAATATCTGTCAGCGCGCGTATCAATAAATGGGACGGCCGGCCGATGTCAGCCGGTTATATTCTGGAAAGGCTGCCAAAGGATGCGATTCAATAATGATAACTGAATCCAGCTTTATTTCAACGGTAGAAAATCAATGGTGTCCGGGATGCGGCAACTTCGGTGTACTGCGGGCGGTTAAAAAGGCTCTGGTGGATTTGCAGATCGAACCGCATCAACTAATGATGGTCTCAGGCATCGGCCAGGCCGGCAAATTTCCGCATTATTTGAAGTGCAATTTGCTCAACGAATTGCATGGCCGGGCGATCCCGGCGGCCACTGCCATTAAACTGGTCAACTCTGAGTTAACCGTGATTGCAGTGGGTGGTGATGGTGACGGTTACGGTGAGGGCGGCAACCATTTCATGCACGCCCTGGTGCGCAATATCGATATTTCATATTTTGTACATGATAACCGTGTTTATGCACTGACCAAGGGCCAGACTTCGCCTACCAGTGACTCCGGATTTGTGACCAAAACCACTCCTCAAGGTTCGGGTGCATCTTTAAACCCTTTGGCTATGGCTATCGCGGCTAACAGCTCCTTTGTGGCTCGCGGTTTTGCCGGGGATATTGAGCATTTAAGTAAGATTATCCGGCAGGCTATTGAGCATAAGGGTTTTGCGCTGGTGGATATTTTACAGCCATGTGTCTCCTTCAATCATGTCAATAGTTATGAGTTCTATCAAAAACGCGTTTACAGGATAGAAGACGAAAAAGATTACAATCCGGCCGACCGGGTGGCGGCCTTCCGGAAATCTCTGGAGTGGGGAGATAGAATTCCGATCGGGGTACTCTATAAAAATGAACGCCCGCTGGCCCAGGAACACTTACCGGCTTTCCAGGGCGAACCTCTGGTCAAGCGTCTCCTGGACCCTCGCCAGATCGAAAAGCTGCTGGATGAATTTACCTGAACATTTTTTTATGATTTCGGTCTTTGCCTCAAATTTCCCAAAAGTGATAGAATTATTAGACTGAATGACCGGCCATATCAAGCAGGCGTCAGAAAAAGAGCCAGGTTTCAGGAGGACCAGAATGACTTCTACGGGTAAGTTTAACAAGAAAACCGTTCGAGATATTGATGTAAATGGAAAAAAAGTGTTGGTTCGGGTGGATTACAATGTGCCTACCGATAAATCCGGTCAAATCAGTGATGACAGCCGTATCCGCGCCAGTTTGCCCACCCTGAATTATTTATTGGAGCGCCAGGCCAGGGTTATTGTATGTTCGCATTTTGGCCGGCCGAAGGGCAAAGTGGTGGATTCCATGCGCCTCGAACCGGAAGCCGTACGGTTGGGAGAACTGCTGGGTAAGCCGGTTAAAGCGCTGAAAGACTGCATCGGCCCGGATGTGGAAAAAGCGGCGGCTTCGATGCAGCCCGGTGATGTGATAGTGTTGGAAAACTTGCGTTTTTATCCCCAGGAAGAAGCCAACGATGTTGCGTTTGCCAAATCTTTGGCCAAACTGGCTGAGGTTTATGTCGATGATGCCTTCGGGGCGGCTCACCGGGCTCATGCCTCCATTTCCGGAGTAGCCCAGTACCTGCCTGCGGTGGCCGGTTTCCTGATGGAAAAAGAGCTTACCATGTTGGGTAGTATGCTGGAAAAGCCGGCCCATCCATTTATCTCAATCATGGGAGGCGCGAAGGTCAGTGACAAGATGGGAGTGGTGCGCAATATCCTGGATAAAGTGGATGCCCTCTTGATTGGCGGCGGCATGGCGGCAAATTTTCTGAAAGCCCGGGGTTATGATGTCGGAGCTTCGGTGGTAGAAGAAGACCAGCAGGATTATACCCGTGAAATGATTCAGAAAGCTCAAGACAGGGGAGTGCGGTTGCTCCTGCCACTGGATGTAGTAGCGGCTGAAAAGCTGGAAGCCGGGGCGGCCAACAAGATTGTTTCAGCCAGCAGCATGCCGGCAGGTTGGATTATTGCCGATATCGGGCCTCAAACCATTGACCTTTTTATCAAGGAAATCCAGGGTTGCAAAACCGCTTTCTGGAATGGACCGATGGGTGTTTTTGAAATAGAGGCCTTTGCCCAGGGGACCCGCCGGCTGGCCCGGGCCATGTCTTTGGCTAAAGCTACCACGGTGGTAGGCGGTGGTTCCACCGCTGAATCAGTAGAAAATATGGGTTTAGCGGCTAAAATGACTCATGTATCTACCGGCGGAGGGGCTTCACTGGAGCTGCTGGAAGGCCTTGAACTGCCCGGAGTGGCCGTCTTGCTGAACAAATAAAGCCATGCCGGTTTGCCGTAAATGTTCCTGGTTTTTGGGGTTTTTTGAGGGAGGCCAGGCACAGTCTGGCTGAAAAAACTGGGTGATGAGGCAACCGGTTTTAGCGAGTTTGGTTTCAGCAGATTTTTTCCAACATTGCAAAACCTCCTGATGTTAGATAAGCCCGTCCGTTTATAAGGAAAACAGCAATGAAAAAACCATTATCTCATTCGGTACATTGGA
>DAOUAU010000033.1:0-4683 GCA_034433195.1 Dehalococcoidales bacterium | reverse complement strand
CCGTCATTGACAGGTCCCCGCCGATGTGCACTATACCATCATAGTTCCCGCACAAATGAAGTAATTTCTTGCGCATTTCACATGCCAGTAGTTGAAGGCGCTTTACTTCTTTTTTGTCAGCCATACAGATAACCTCCCTATCAAAACAAAATTAATCTTGTGAATAATCAGTGAATTCAGATACCTGATCCAGCTCTTCCCCGGCTGCTAATACGGCGTCAGAAGGTATCCCTGCTATTGAGGTTGAAGTGTAAACATATTAGCATCATAGTATGTATATTCAGGCGATTTGTCAATTACACTGATCGATACCCGGATCAAACACATAACCGGGAGATGAACAGGGTTAACCCTTAACCGGCTCCACGATTTTTTCGAATCGTTTGAATTCCCGGTAAGCATCCCCGGAAAAGACACCGCCAGAAGTTCCGTACCAAAAGCAGGAACATGGCCTGGCAAAAACCGTGAAAATACCTGTCTCAGAACACCGCGTCCGGTCATCTTCGTGTCACCTCATGGCAGCCGCTAAGGAAAGCCGCAATAGAAGTTTCGCGATGCTGTTTTTGACAAACCAGGTTTGTTCAAGCAATATTAATACCATTACTGGCAATCAGACAAGAGCAAGATGAAAGAATTCAAAGAGAAAGTGGCGGTTATCACCGGTGCAGCCAGCGGCATTGGACTGGGACTGGCCCAGCGCTGCGCAGCAGAGGGGATGAAAGTGGTGATTGCCGATATTGAAGAGCCCGCCTTGAGAGAGGCAGAAACCAAACTGGTATCTGCAGGCGCCCGGGCGCTGGCAGTGACTACTGATGTTTCAAAAATGACCGATATTGAAGATTTATCGCAAAAAACTTTATCGGCCTTCGGCGGAGTCCATCTGCTTTTCAATAACGCCGGAGTTCAGGCCGGAAGTTCAATTATACATCCGGTTTGGGAAAACTCCTTAGAGGATTGGGAATGGTTGTTAGGGGTCAATCTCTGGGGGGTGATTCACGGCATCAAGGTCTTTATGCCGGTGATGCTGCAGCAAAAAACGGATTGCCACATAGTTAACACCTCCTCCATGGCAGGCTTGATAGCCGAACCGCAGCTGGTGATTTACAGCGCCACCAAAGCTGCCATCATCAAAATATCTGAAGGGTTGTATCTTCAGCTCAAACAAAGAAAATCCAATGTGGGCGTCAGTGTCTTCTGCCCGGCTTTTGTCAGTTCCAGACTTGGTGACGCTGAAAGAAACCGGCCTCCATCCTTATACAATCTGAATCAAGATGTTTCTCCGTCAGAACCGCCGGCATTAATCCAACAATCTCGTAAAGCAAATTTGAAGGTCCTGTCAGCCGAGCAGTCCGCGGATATGGTTTTTCAATCCATCCGTGAGG
Source organism: Dehalococcoidales bacterium (assembly GCA_034433195.1). Taxonomy (GTDB): domain Bacteria; phylum Chloroflexota; class Dehalococcoidia; order Dehalococcoidales; family UBA3254; genus DATIKD01. The sequence continues at coordinate 3,301 of DAOUAU010000033.1, read as the reverse complement.
GTGCTTTTTATATCTTCACCGATTCTCTGGTGACCGACCTGTTCAAACAAAGAGCGGATAACATTCTGGCAGGCCGAAACCCCGAAAGACCGCGGTTTTGATCGGTCCGTCCACTACCTCCGGATTGGCTATTGAAAGAACCAGTGAGATTCCCCTTTTTCAAATCAGGTTTTGGTTTTGTTCTTCATTCCGGTTAAAACCTGGCCGTATCACATATATCTGGCAGCATCAACATATTATATCCATATCACTATGATATATATGATATATAATGTAAGCAGACTATCTCTGAAGGAGTAATCTAATGCCAGGTAAGAAAATGGTTAAATCCGATGAACTTGATGCCTTTTTAGATCAGATGAAGATTCCCAAAGGAAAAGCCAGGACTGCCGCAAAAAGTTATTGTACCGCTAAAATAAATAGTTCTGAAGGTCAATGTTTGCCTTCGGATGAGCTTAACTACCTTGTCAGAGGCTACTACGACGGGTATGCCGAGAGTCTGCGCGGCGGCTGATATCACTAACCCATCTGTGATTTTTTCTTCGTAGCGGTTTGTTGGATAGAAATTGCCGGATCGCTGATTTGCCCGGGTAATCTTTCACTTGTAAAATCTGTGTCATCAAAATCGGCCGGAATAGCGGTTTGTCCGATTTGCTGCGCGCTCCTCCTGGAAAACGCATATTTTGAGGAAGGAACCACCAGTACTCTGCAGGCCGTTCACCAGGGCCATACTCAGGATCTGTATTTGTCCACTATGCCAAACTGACGCGTATTGAAGCACCAATCCCGGCTGATGCTTCAGACCAATTCTCCCTGAGGAGTCCATGTCGAACCATACTCCAGAGAGTGATAGTCTAGAATGAAGACGCTAAATCCTTCCCCGCATTTGATCCTGTAGCAATGCCAATGCCCAGGACTAATACCTTGCTTTATCCATCTTTCGACTATCGTACAGTCGTAATCGTCTATTATTTTCTTTTGATATTCCTATTATGCTATAATAATTATAATTTCGTGGCTAGGAATAATCATTTTTCCCTTAATACGACCAAATAACGGGGACAATCATGGCGATTTCTGAAAAAGTCAAAGACGCGATGGTGGTTGGCAATTACATCCGCAAGATGTTCGAGGAAGGTATTGCTCTAAAAAAAATCCACGGCAATGATAAAGTCTTTGATCTGAGCATAGGTAATCCGGTACTGGAACCTCCCGAAGCTTTCAAACAAGAACTTAAAAAACTGATAGATAATCCGCCAGCGGGTTTACATTTAGCCACTGAAGCGGCCGGTTACTCTGAAACTCGCATGGCGATTGCCGCGCAACTCTCTCTGGATACCGGAATTCGATTTAAAAAAGAGCAAATCGTATTGGCCTATGGGGCGGCCGGGGCCGTCAATATCGGTTTAAAGGCTATTCTGAATCCAGGCGATGAAGTTATTTCATTTGTCCCCAACTATTTTGAATATGTAAACTACACTGAGAACCACGGTGGTATCATCAGATACATCTCCGCGGATGAAAATTTCAATCCGGTTTTTTCCGAGCTTGAAACTGCTTTAAACCCCAAAACCAAAGCCCTGATCATTAATTCACCCAATAACCCAACCGGCCACGTATTTTCGCACGCCGTTTTGAAACAACTGGCGGGAATAGTAACCAGAGCGGCAGCGAAGTTCAAGACTACGATATATATCGTCAGTGATGATGTCTATTCCAACATCTATTACGGTCAGGGCAAATGTCCGCGCATACTGAATTATTACGCCAATACCATCGTAGGCACATCCTATTCCAAGGATTTATCACTGCCAGGGGAGAGAATCGGCTATGTAGCCGTGCATCCCGAATGCGCTGACCGGATCAATATAGTAAAAGGACTGAATTACGCCAACCGGGTGCTGGGTTTTGTCAACGCTCCCTCTATCATGCAAAAAGCCGTCTGCCAATTACAAAACGTCTGTGTGGATACCAATATCTACCGCCGTAAAAGAGATTATTTATATCAGGCCATGATTGAAATGGGTTATTCCGTTGTTAAGCCGGAAGGTGCTTTTTATATCTTCCCCAAAAGCCCTGTTCCTGATGATGAAGCCTTTGTGATCGAACTCAAAGAATTGTTGGTACTGACCACACCCGGTTTTGTTTTCAAAGCCCCAGGTTACTTCAGGCTATCTTATTGCATTGATGATAAAACCATCGAAGGGGCATTGCCTGGTCTCAAAAAAGGGTTGGCCAAATACCAGAGATGATAATATAGCCTTCGAAGTCATCTTTTATTACCAAATTCCAATATTTATCTGCTATCAGCTAATAACTATAAACAGGAGGCAACAAAATTGGTCGTATCAGAAAAGTTATCCCTTACTTCCGATGCCCCCGGTAAAAGCATGTTTATGCTGGGCAACGAAGCGATCGCCCGCGGCGCGATCGAGGCAGGAGTCCAGGTTTACGCCGCTTACCCCGGCACCCCTTCCAGCGAAATCAGCGAAACACTGGTGAATTTATCCAAACAAGTGGGTTTTTACGCTGAATGGTCAGTCAATGAGCAGGTGGCTTTTGAATTAGCTTTCGGGGCTTCAATGGCCAATGTGCGCGCCATGACTTCCATGAAACATGTCGGCTTGAACGTTGCTCATGATCCGCTGATGTCCGCCACCTATATGGGCGCCCGCGGTGGTTTTGTCATGGTCAATGCCGATGATCCCGGCCAGTGGTCTTCTCAGAATGAGCAGGACAACCGTTATATCGCCGAACAGGCCTACCTCCCGATTTTGGAGCCTTCCTCTCCGCAGGAAGCCAAAGATATGGTGGTAGATGGGTTCAAATGGTCTGAAGAGTTCGGTCAGATTTTCATGCTGCGCTCAGTAACCCGCCTCAGCCATGGCCGCGGTGATGTTAAACTTGGCCCGATCGCCAAAGAAAAGAAAAAAGGTGATTACAGCCCGGCTAACCGCGAACGATTTATCTGTTTACCGGTATTTTCCCGCAAGAACCGTTTCGTCATGATAGACCGCCTCAATAAAATCAAAGAGGCCACGGATGCCATGGTTTATAATAATTTAAAGCTGGTCAAGGGTGCCAAAACGGGCGTCATCGCTTCCGGCATTTCTTACGGATATGCTCTGGAAGCCATCCGCTGGTTGGGTCTGGAAGATAAAGTTTCTCTGCTGAAAATCGGCACGCCGTATCCGCTGCCTGAGAAACTGGTCAAACAGCTTTGTTCTTCTGTTTCCGAAGTATTGGTTGTGGAAGAGCTGGAACCCTTTGTTGAAAACCATGTCGCTGTTATCTGCCAGAA
>DAOUAU010000032.1:0-3815 GCA_034433195.1 Dehalococcoidales bacterium | reverse complement strand
CTTCGGCAATCAATTCATCTCCCGCTGCGGCAGGAGCCAATAAATGCACATTAAATTGTGTCGCCAGACTGGGCAGTTTTAGCGAGTTGATCGCCAGTGCGAACGCATAATCGGCAATCGCCATAATAATAGATCCGAATATCACGCCGTTGAAGTTGATGTAGGCCGGCTGCATCAGCATCGAAACTTTGGCGTACCCGGGTGATAATTCCATGACTTTGATCTTTAAAAAATCCGCAATCGGTTCATTTTCCAGTTTGGTCATCAGCGCCACCATGCCGGCATTATGTTTGTGACTAAGTTTCTCGGCCATGTTTTATCACCTTATTTTTATTTTGCCTGACTTATTATAACATATACGAGTAATGGCTGGGAAAATGCGGGGTGCCGTGGTAATGTTGCCGTTGAAATCGATGAAAACCATTTAGCTATGTTATAATGCATATCATATCAGGCCGCGATCTTTCAAGTTGGCGTATGTGATGGTAGTGGAACTAATTTTAAAGGAGGGCAGTTATGTCAATTTATTTGATGTTAACCACTTTAACCGATTCAGGAAGAAAAAGCCTTCAGGAAGACCCTGAAGTACTCAAGGAACTAAACAAAGAAACTGAATATCAGGGTGTGAAAGTGATTTGCCAGTATGCCTTGCTGGGGCAATATGACTTCGTCAGTATCCTGGAGGCTCCCAGCAATGAGGTGATCGCCAAATTGGCAATCCGTTTGAGCGCCAGAGGCACTACGCAAACATTAACTATGGCTGCCATTACTCTGGATAACCTGATTGCGGCGTTAAAAGAAAACAAGACACCCTGGTAATCAAGAATCTGAAATATTGGTCCAGAATGAGCGGTTCTATCAAGTTTGCTCGAATTCAGAAATACCCGCTTCATTAATCGTTTTATGATTTTACATTAAGTCATATCTCTGAAGTTTATTTCAGACTCCGGACATCAATCAGGGAGGAGGCTTGGTCAAACCTCCTCCCTCTTTTTCACATCACGTTTCCGCTGTATTTCATTCTTAGTTTGTTTTTTTCTATTTTGCCGGTGGCGTTGCGCGGCACCTTATCGAAGATAATTTTCCGTGGCCTTTTATATTTAGGCAGCAGACTTTCAATAAAAAGGTTAAGCTCTTCTTCGGTCAAACTCATTCCCTCTTTAACATCTACTACCGCTCCGATGATCTCTCCCAGTCTTTTATCAGATATGCCAATCACCGCCACATCATATACCTTGGAGTTATTATGAATGGCATCCTCAATTTCTATGGGAAAAATATTTTCACCACCCACGATGATAATGTCCTTCTTGCGGTCTACCAGGTAGACATAGCCTTCTTTATCAATGCGGGCCATATAACCAGTGTGCAGCCAGCCATCCTCCACGGTTTTGGCCGTCAATGCCGGATTCTTGTAATATTCTTTCATCACTCCGGGGCCTTTGATACACAGTTCGCCCACCATCCAGGGTGGAATGTTGCGGTTATCATCAGTATGCACTATCTTAAGCTGCCAGCCCCATCCCACTTTTCCTATAGCTCCGGCCCGGAATTCATTTTCCAGTCCCAGGTGCACCGCTCCGGGACCGGTTGATTCGCTCAGACCGTAATTGTTGTCATAAGCCATGGTGGGGAAATAATCCCACCAGTGCTGCACCAGAGCGGGAGGCACCGGTTGCGCTCCGATATGCATCAAACGCCAGGATTTCAAATTGTAATCCTTCAGTTTGATTTCACCCTTGTCCAGCGCCATCAGGATATCATGTACCCAGGGTACCAGCAGCCAGACAATCGTGCCGCGTTCTTTGCTGACCGCGTCCAGTACATTTTGAGGTGTAAATTCAGTCAATATGGTGCCTTTGGATCCTGAAATCAGACTGCCAAACCAGTGCATTTTAGCCCCGGTATGATATAGCGGCGGCAGCAGTATAAAATTATCCCGATGGGTCTGATGATGATGCATCTGCTCTTCTTTGGCCGCGAAAGACATATTCTTGTGGGTCAATAAAATGGGCTTGGGTTGTCCGGTGGTGCCGGAGGTGAAATACAGCCCGCAAACGTCACTGGGAGTCACTTTAATATTGACAGGAGCAACGCTGGCTGTTTTCAGTATTTCGTCATAATGCATCATACCATCCGGAAGGTTAGTACCGATGTAGATATAGTCTTTGATGCTGTGTGGTCTAATTTCCTGGACAGCTCTGGTGAAATCATCCTCAAAAATTATGGCTTTCGCCTCAGCGATTTCAGTGCAATATTTGAAATCCTGGGCATTAAAACGGAAATTCAGTGGCACTGCCCAGGCTCCGGTTTTAATGATACCGAAATAACATACCAGCCAGGGAATGGAGTTGCGCATCCAGTGTACCACTTTGTCATCTTTTTTAATTCCTTTCCGTATAAGGTAGTTGGCAATCTGGTTGGCGCTATCATCAAACTCCTTCCATGTGATTTGGTGACGGTAATTCTGGCTGGGGCGCAGTTCAATCAAAGCCACGTCTTCCGGATATCTGCGGGCGTTTTTCTCCAGCATTTCTACAATTGTAGGCATTTCTTATTCTTACTCCTTCATTCACATGATTTCTACCGGGGAAAATGATGGTTATGGAGACATCTGATATTTTCAGAAAACCAGGTATATTCGCAGATTCACAGAAGTTGTCAGAATTTTCCTCTGAAACCTCATCAGTTATAGAATAAATATTGGAATATCGCAACTTCTACTCTAGATTACCATGAAATAACTCAAATTGGAAATAATCATCGGTATCCGCGTCATGGACCCATCCCGGACTCTTTAGTAGGCGCTGCTTGATTCGGTGTGATAAACTGAAAAGAATACCAAACCAGGCGGAAACATGCACCATTCTTTACGATTCTACGGACAAAATCAGCACCGTTTGATCCATCTTTACATGGACCTGGCCAAATTGGCAAAAATCCCCGTTATCGGCCAGATTTACCGCTGGGGAGCCAATCTCTATGCCAGGCTCGGTCACAGCGGATACTACCTCTCACTTGCCGAAGCTGAGCAAATTGTGGATCTCGCAGACAGTGTTTCTCTTGGTCCTTGCAGTTGCCGTGATGAATTCAAAAATTGTGGCCATCCGGTCATGAGCGAAATTGTGCTGGGCCGGGGCGGAAGTGAGGTTTACGCCAGCCGGGTCAAGGAATTCCGCCAGGTTTCCCGAGAGGACGCCAAAAACGTACTTAGAGAAGCTCATGCCAAGCACCTTACCCATAGCATCATGCGCTGCGGCGGCCATTTTTACGCCGTATGTAACTGCTGTAGCTGCTGCTGCGTCCCCAGCCGTTTGAAAAACCAGTATGGTGTGGGGCTAGCCCTGATCCGTAATAAAAACGTGGTGGCGGATTTCAAGAGGAATAATTTGCGCTAATCTGAGATTCTCTTTCATCACCCTCGTATCTGAGTTATCACCAGTTAAATCTGGTGCGGCATTTGACCAAACCTGGACGCCAATTTATGGATCAATAGTTTTGGTGATTTTGCAGCTATCGTCAAACCTGGCGCGCGAAATGAAAAAAAGAGGGGGGATTTCTCCCCCCTGTCCAGACTTGAATTGATTATTACTTGTTCAACCAGACTTTTTCCGGCTCCCAATAAAATGGAGAGGGCCATCACCTGGCGCTAAAATGGCCTGCGCCAATATCGAAGCGTTTCCCTCGGAACTGTCATTTTCTTATCTCAAGTCTCCGAAATCCAGCCAGCCGGATTTAAGCGCTTTCAGTACTGCCTCGGTTCTGGAGTCCGCTGCCAGTTTACTGAAAATATTGCTTAGATGGGATTGAACGGT
>DAOUAU010000031.1:0-2003 GCA_034433195.1 Dehalococcoidales bacterium | reverse complement strand
ACTATCTAGATCGAATTACCATACATAATCTCCCGGCGAATGGCATTGATTCAGTAACCGTCTATCAATGCGGCTCAAATCCCGCATAATGAATAATATTACGTCCGCTCCGGTGTTCCTGCTTCAGAGCTATCACTAGTTTCTCGGCCGGCAGTACTTCCAATAACCTGATGAAGCGATCATTTTCTTTTTGAGAAACAAAGGCTTCAAACGGGTATATTGCTACCTTATCAATGCTGGTTTACCCGTATATTTGAGGTAATGACCTTTTTTTATTGCTGTCTTTTACTATTCAATTTAGACCTCCGCAAGAACTAAAATTTATATTGACTTCCATAATGACATACTATACACTGGTTGGTAATTGTAGGCTGAATCTGAAACTAAAGTTGTAAATCTAGACACATTATAACGGGCGACATTTTCAAATCAAAAAACTTTACAATATCTCCGACTCAGGTGAAGTCACACCAAAAGTTTTTGGATGTTTTGGTATATAATTGAAACTAAACGAGGATATTTTTAAATGTGTTTATATGGCAACGTTACTCATATAAATTAAGTCTACATATGTTTTGCAGGTGACTCAACAGAGAATATAAAAATATAGGAGGTATCATGAAGAAGATTGTTATCGCTATAAGCATCATCCTGGTCTTCGTGTTCTTGCTTGCAGCCTGTGGAAAAGCCACCACCACTGCACCCACCACATCCCAACCGCAAGTCACGGCTACCACCAGCACTACCACGGCTCCAACCACTCCGGCCATCAAAACAGGCGGTACTTTGCGCTACGTTTACCCTTACTCACCTACATCAACTCCTGGTTGGCCGAATGAAAGGACCAACATGCAAAGGATGTGGACACAATGGACCGTCTTTGAGCCGCTTGTGAAACTCAAAGCTGACGGTAATCCGTCTCCATGGCTAGCGACCTCTTGGGAATGGGGCCCACAGAACTTATATATTACCTTTACTCTCAGGCAAGGCGTCAGGTTCCATGACGGCACCACCTTTAATTCTGAAGCGGTTAAAATGGAGGGTGATCTGGTAATCTCCACCAAGGAAAGTAACGCTGTCACCTGGGACCGCTGGGAAATCATCGATGATTATCGTGTTCGCCTGTACTTGAAAGAATATTTAAACAATTTCTGGGGAACGGTCAGTGGTATCAACATGTGCTTCTTCTCACCGACCGCTTACAAGGCCAAAGGCGAAGCCTATATGAAGGAAAATCCCATTGGCACCGGTCCTTTTAAGTTCCTTAGCTTTGAAAAGGATGTATCTCTGAAGTTCGTTAAAAATCCGGATTACTGGCAACCTGGCAAGCCTTATCTGGATAGAATCGAAATGATAACAGTCAAAGAAAGCTTGACTCAACAGGCCACTATGCAAGCCGGCAATGGCGATATGCTGGCTTTACAGCAGGGGAAAATCCTGGCAGATATGAAAGCTTTAGGTTTTACCATTCTGTCCTCATTTGGAGGCACGGATTTTATTGTGTATGATACCGCAAATGCGGCTTCACAATACTTGAATCCCAAAGTTCGCATGGCCATTGAACACGCTATCAATAAACAGGAGATGGTAGAAGCGTTGGGTTATGGATACCTGGTCAAGAACAATCAGATGCCTCCGCCCGATAATCCCAGCCATAATCCAAAACTGCCGTCCCGCGATTATAATGTAGCGAAAGCCAAGGCGCTTCTCGCTGAAGCTGGTTTCCCCAACGGCTTCCAGGCTAAAATGGTTACCATCGGAGCCGCGCCAAAAGCCCTGGCGATTCAGGAATATCTGAAAGCCGTAGGCATCATGGTCACTTTGGAATCAGTGGATAATGCCAAATTCTGGGATTACAACATGAAAGGCTGGACAGGTATGCTGGATGCCGGATTCGCGGTTGGAACCAACTTTCCGGCCTGGTTGAGAGCTTATTTCCCGCCGGTTGGAATATTCGATGTTAGCTGCAAGATCCCGGATAATATCGTGGCCAAGATCGAGCC
>DAOUAU010000030.1:0-9483 GCA_034433195.1 Dehalococcoidales bacterium | reverse complement strand
GGGTGGAAACGCAGACGGTGCGCCGTTCACGGCCAGAACGGCTGTTTTCATAAAACATCAAAGTAGATTCGATGGTCTGACCGTCCGCCAGCTTAAACAGCGTTTTTCGGGTGCCGCCATCAGCCGTGTTAACTTCTTCCAGAACGGAAAAGGTGTAAAGCCGCACAGAATCCTCTAACCGGCGGCGCAAATCAGCCGGCAGATCGGTCATTTCTTCAAACGAACCGGCCAAACGCTGATACACCCAATTCAGCAACTGGTCAGCCCGAAAAGGTTTTTGTCCCAGTGCGCCGAGGTGGGCTTTCAGCTCATCATAATTGAGATCAAACAGATTGACCATTTTATCGACCATCAAAACCGGCACATCCAAACCGTAACAACAAATAATGACTACCCCAATTTTCCCTTTTTAAACAGCCGGCAGGAAGTTACAACTGACGCGGGGACGAAGAAGCTGATCAGCTTAAAAGAACCCAGATCCAGGCTATGGTAATACCCAGCAGAGCGCCCATCAGTACCTGCAAAGGAGTATGCCCGATAAATTCGCGGAAGGCTTTCTCAAATTCCGGGCGGGGGGTTTTAAAGCTGAATTCTTTAATAATGCGGTTCAGGACGATGGAATGCTGGCCGACGGATTGCCGTACCCCGGCGGCATCATACATTACTATAATGGCCAAAACAGCGGCAATGCTAAAATAAATCGATCCTAACCCGGCCGTCAAACCCACCGCGGTGGCCAGAGCGGCGACCGTGGCGGTATGAGAACTGGGCATGCCGCCGCTGGAGACAAAAAAATTCCAGGCGACGCGTTTTTCCTGGATCAGAATGATCACCACCTTGATTATCTGCGCCGCAGCCCAACTGGTAAACGCGATCAACAATATCTGGTTTCCCCATAGTTCGGCCATCACCATCGGAAAATCCTGCATCAACTCTTAACACTCAACCATTTCATTATTTTTCATTTAACCTATAAACTGATCAGCGGCTGGCTTCAGAGCGGATGCCGCAGGCGCCATTGTTCCAGATAATGCACCACTTCCTGATCAGAGACATCCCGCCAGATTTTATAAAAATCAGCCAGATAAAACTGCTTTAACTGGGCCACCGCGCAACTGACAACCCTATCGGCCAGCTTGCTAACGCGTTCATAACCGGCAGCCGAGGCCAGCGGCACAGCCACCACAATCTGACGGGGCCGGCGGTGTCTGACCGCTTCAACGGCCACTGACATGGTTATTCCGGAAGCCAATCCGTCATCCACAATAATGGCGGTTTTTCCGTTCAGCCGCGGGGCAACAGCTTTTCCTTTATATAAAAGGCTGCGTTCTCTGATTACGGTTTTTATCTGCGCAATCTCATATTCAATTTGTTCCGGGCTGATACCGTCATTCTTGATCACTTCTTCATTGATCACCGTCGTGCCGTCATCTGCCAGCGCTCCCAATCCGCCTCCCGGATTCACCGGCAAAGATATTTTACGGCAAATGATGATATCAAACTCGGCATTCAAAGCAGAGGCCACCTGGATAGCCAGAGGCACGCCTCCGTTGGGAATGGCCAGCACTACCACTTTTTGATTCGCATACTCCGCCAGTCCCGCAGCTAATTTCCTGCCGGCTTCAGCCCGGTTTTCAAATAGTTTTTCGGCAGCCTTGAGATATTTTCCCTTGAATTCCATATATATATAATGTAGCGCTATCCTTGTGTTAAGTCACCCAAATACCGTGTCACCACCGCCGCCACAATGTCATGCGTTCATTCGCCAATCCCGCGTCTGGAAGCCAATCAGGCCTACCCACGAAGCACCCCCTGTCCATACCCATCTCGGCCGGGCTGACTGGAGTAAAATCACAAAATCAAAATCATCATAAACCGCGGCAAACTGAAACCAACTTTGGCAAGATATATCAGAATTATACCTTGATATTCAGCAGGCATTCAAGCTGTTCACAAAAAACCTGTTCAAAATATTCAGCATGGACTGTAAATCTAGACTGCCCGGGTGTATAAATACAAGACAACCTTGCTGTTTCAGGTTATAATGGTAATGACTCAAAAATACTGATACCGCGCTTTCCGGAGGAAACCAATGAAAAAGATATTCTGGCTGGCCCTGCTCTGGCTGACGCTGTTTTCAATCCTGCTGACCGCCTGCAGAGGGACTGCTGAAACTTCAGTCAAACCCGCAATTTCAGCCACTACCGCTCCCATAGCATCTTCACCCAAGCCCAAACTGGATACCCTCCGGCTGGGAGGAACGATAGGGCCGATGACTATTCCTCTGGCTTACATGCTGGAAAATAACAAACTGGCTTCAGTAGCCAGTAAAACCACCTTGAACCTCTGGGCCACACCGGCCCAATTACAGGCCATGGTAACCGGCACGCAGGCGGATTTTATCGCTGTGCCTTCCAATGCCGCGGCTACTTTTTATAATAAGGGTGTCAAACTGCAATTTGTGGATAATTCCATCTGGAACATCCTGTACATAGTCACCGCGGACACCGACATCAAAAGCATGGCTGACCTGAAAGGCAAAAAAGTATTGGTGCCCTACCAGAACGCCGTTCCGGACGCCATGTTTCAATCCTTATGCCAGCAGCAAGGTCTGGACATCACCAGGGACATCACTTTGGTTTATGCTCCGGACCCCATCCAGGCTTCTCAGCTGTTATTGACCGGAAACGAACAATATGTCCTGTTATCCGAACCATCAGCCACATCGGTGATCATGAAAGGCACCGCTACCGGTATGGAATTTGTGCGCGCTATCAATATCGGTGCTGCCTGGCATAATTCCGTTGACGGCAGATCGGCCACGCCGGTAGCCGGAACAATAGTATTGGGTGATATACTGAACCAACCGGAGATTGTCAGGATATTTATGGAGGAGTATGCCAAAGCGGTGGCCTTGATGTTGACCAATCCTGTACAGGCCGGTGAAGTGGGCGCGCGGGCTTTGGTCCAGCAAGGTTTTAGCGCCGCGGCATTAACCCAGTCTCTGAAAAATACAGACTGGCGTTTCGTCAAGGCGAATGATGCACGTTCTGATCTGGAAGTCTTTTTCAATACTCTGGCCAAGGTATCCCCTAATTTTATCGGAGGAAAGCTGCCTGACGATGGGTTCTACTTCAAACCCTAAAATGATACTGGATTCGCTCAACAAGTGGTATAACAGCAGAGCATTCTACATTACCTTGAGTATCCTGGTGATGCTGTTGATCTGGCAGATCTTGTCCATGCTGTTTTCTCAAATAATCATAGCTTCTCCCTTGTCAACGTTTAAAGCTCTGGGGCTTTTGCTGACAGATGGTGAGCTCTGGACACATTTTGGTTATAGCCTGGGAAGACTGATGATCGGTCTGGGCGCCGGCTCTGTCTTTGGCATCACCATGGGTATCCTGGCTGGGGCTAACTACCGTGTGCGTCTCTTCCTGGAGCCGATGCGCTGGACTATATCCACCGTGCCGGTGATCGTCCTGGCGGTGCTGGCCATGCTGTGGTTCGGCAGCGGCAGCCTGCAAGTGCTGTTTTTGGTGGGCGTGATTACCACACCCATCGTCTATGTCAACACCCTGGAAGGCATGCTGGCCATCGATGCCAGGGTGATCGAGATGGCCAGGGTGTATAAAATTCCTTCGCGTCTCAAATTGCGGGAAATTTATTTTCCCGGCATCGGCTCCAGTATCATGGCGGGATTGACTACCGCTTCCGGCATCGGCGTCCGGGCTTTGATACTGGCGGAGTTCATGGGCGGGCGCGATGGTATCGGACAAGCTTTTTTCAGGTCGTGGTCATTTCTGGACACACCGGGCCTCTTTGCCTGGATTTTGGCCGCCTTTGCATTGATGGGTCTGGTTGAATTCGGGGTTTTAAAGCCCACCCGGGACTATTTGATGCGCTGGAAGAAAACAACATGATAAAATTCGTCAATGTCGGCATCTCCTTCGGTGGGAAAACGGTCCTTGATAATGTCAGCTTTGAGATCAAGCCACGTGAAACAGTCGCCATTTTGGGGCCGTCAGGATCCGGCAAGACCACCATCTTAAAGCTGATCGCGGGCACGCTGAAGCCCGATACCGGCCGGGTGGAGGTAAGCAGCCAAAGGATTGGCTACGTTTTCCAGGACCACCGTTTGCTGCCATGGAGGACCGCGCTGGATAATATCACTCTGGTCATCAAGGCCTCAGGGATTGACCAGACCCATGTACGCGAAAGAGCCAAAGCCTGGATGAAGCTGATGAGACTGCAAAGCTATTACAACTTTTACCCGCGTCAATTGAGCGGAGGCATGATGCAAAGAGTCTCAATCGCCCGGGCCCTGGCCATCGAGCCGGAGATCATGTTGATGGATGAACCTTTCAGCAGCCTGGACAACGCTCTGGCGGATTCACTGCTGAGACAACTGAAAGAAGTGCTGGCCAACTACCGCACCACCTCTGTCTATATTTCTCACGATATCGTCGGCGCTTTAAGTATTGCCCAGAGATTGTTGATCATTAACAGAAAGGGACTGACAGAATTGCCGATCACGGACCGCCGACAGATGCTGCTGGACAACCTGGAAACCCGCTTGAAAGCCATTCTGCAAACCTGACCAGTCAGCCATGTGTTCTACCAGTCAGTATTCACCGACCCATCCAGATAAGTCTCTTCCTTGGAGGTGGGCATATCCTCCTTGAACCTGTCAACGGCATAGGCGCAGGCCGCAAAGCCTTCCTGGCGATGACCGCAAGCAAAGGCAAAAACAATATTGATATCGCCCACTTTCAAAAGGCCGGTACGGTGCACCAGCGCCACATTATTGACCGCGAAGCGGGAGGCGATCTCCTCAGTTAGGCGGGTCAAGCGGGCTTCAGCCTGACCATCCGTGTCCCGGTATGCCACAGATAAAACTGCTTTGCCGCGCGAGTTATCGCGAATCAGCCCGATATAGCTGACCACACATCCGCTATTGCCGGTTTTAACCTGGGTGATGATTTCTTCCGGACGAAGCGGTTGATGCGTTATTTTAACGATCATTCTTTTACTCCCCTGCTGGATACAAAAAAGGCTGGCTCAAGCCAGCCTTTTTTCAACATAATCTGTTTCAGGACGGCATGGGATCAGGACTGGGGCTGCTGCCAGGTGCCACCACCGGTACCGGCTTGGTATTGACAGGCTGTGGAGCGGCCGCGTTCAGGCTGGCCGCCGCGGGAGCCGCCGGCAACGCTTCAGAACCGCTCAGCACCGCGTTCATTTCAGCCCCCTCCAAAGTCTCTTTAACCACCAGTACCTGAGCGATACGCATCAACCTGTCCTTGTACTCAGTCAGAATCCGGATAGCAGTCTGATAAGCCTCTTCAATCAATTTGCTGACCTCAATATCAATCTGCATCGCGGTTTTTTCACTATAGTCTCTTTGTTCGGAAATCTCACGCCCCAGAAAAATCATCTCTTCTTTCTGACCGAAAGTGCGCGGTCCCATCTTCTCGCTCATGCCGTAAACCGTCACCATCTTGCGGGACAAATCAGTGGCCTGCTTCATATCCTGCGCCGCTCCGGTGGTCATTTCATTAAAAATCAGCTCTTCAGCCACACGCCCGCCCATGGCCACCGCCAGAAAGTCTTTATATTCCGAACGTGTCGCCACATATTTGTCTTCGGTAGGCAGCATACGGGTATACCCGCCCATGCGGCCGCGGGAGATAATGGATATCTTGTGCACCGGGTCAGCGTTCGGCAGCATTTTGGCTACCAGAGCGTGTCCGGCTTCATGATAGGCCGTCATTTCTTTCTCTTTGGGACTGATGCGGCGGCTTTTTCTCTCCGGTCCGGCGATGACGCGGTCAATCGATTCACCCAGTTCGGGCATTTCAATTGACTTTTTACTCCGCCGGGCTGCCAGGATAGCCGCTTCGTTGATCAGGTTGGCCAGATCGGCTCCGCTGAATCCGGGAGTGGCTTTGGCAATAACCTCCAGATCAGCCAGATTGGCCAAAGGCTTGCCCTTGGCATGCACTTTCAAAATGCCTAAACGACCGTTGATGTCAGGCGCATCCAGAACCACGCGGCGGTCAAAACGGCCGGGGCGCAGCAAAGCCGGATCAAGAATGTCCGGCCGGTTAGTGGCGGCCAGAACGATCACGGTAGTACCGGTATCAAATCCATCCATCTCCACCAGTATCTGGTTAAGGGTCTGTTCACGTTCATCATGGCTGCCGCCCAAACCGGCTCCGCGCTGGCGGCCGACGGCGTCTATTTCATCGATGAATATGATGCATGGCGCGTTGCGTTTAGCCTGGTCAAAAAGGTCCCGCACGCGGGAGGCGCCCACGCCGACGAACATTTCTACAAATTCACTGCCGCTGATGGAAAAGAAGGGCACTCCGGCCTCACCGGCCACAGCCTTGGCCAGCAAAGTTTTTCCGGTTCCGGGGGGACCGACCAGCAGTACCCCTTTGGGGATGCGGGCGCCCAGGCTCTGGAATTTTTCACGGTTTTTCAGGAATTCCACCACTTCGGACAATTCCTGCTTGGCCTCCTCCACCCCCGCTACGTCATCAAAGGTAACTGTGGGTTTATTGGCCGGGAAAAGCCGGGCCCGGCTGCGCCCAAAGCGCATGGCTTGATTGTTAGCGCCTCTGGCGGAACGGAACAGGAAAAATATAATCACACCAATCAGGATCAAGGGCAGGAAATTCAGCAGAATACTGCCCCAATTAATGCCGCTATTGTCTTCCGGGGCGTAGATGATATCATCAGTGGCTAATCCCAGGGCTTTCAGATCAGCCAGGTTAGCGTTACTTTCTTTATAGGTTACAACCTTGCTGCCGTCCTTTTTAATGACGGTCAACTTGTCTCCTGTAAGTTCAATTTTATCAATCTGACGCTGCTGTGACAGGCTGATGACCTGACTCAGGGCCACCACAGTCGGTTCCTCTTTGGCATTATTGGAGACCGTATAGAAAATAAAAAAACCTACCGCCAACATGGCAATGATAATAACTGTGTTACGCATGGTTACTAATTTCAACCTACTCTTAAATTTTAGTTTCGCCGCAACTGGCCTGTCCTAATATTATAGCAGACCGGGATAAATGGATAAAACCACCGGCTCATTTTGAGCTGCCGGCAGTGCCGGATGGGTTCAAACTTTAAAATATGTTTCCTGCAAATGCAGGGCGTCTTCCTCCAGATTGGGACTTTCGCAAATCACCACCCCCTGGACTTCCTGTTCCTTTAAAGCCCTTAAAAGCTCAGTATAATTCAGGTCCGAATCTCTCAGGTTGAGGTGATTAAGCTCACCGCTGGCGCTGTATCGGATGCCAGAAAGGTGGATATGCAGATTATCCAGGGCGGCCCGGCCTAATTTCTTTTCAACCTGATTCAGGACTGATTTAAACTCATAATAAGAATTATGTTTTCCGCTGCGGGCGTGCAAATGGGCAAAATCCAGACAGGGAGCGATGCCCTCTACTTCGCTGCTCAGATTCAATAATTCATCCAGTGTGCCGAACTGGCTGGCTTTGCCCATCAATTCCGGGCGCAGCCACAGATATTTGTTTTGGCGCCGCAGGTCAGCCATCATTCCGGTCAGCAGTTTTTTGACCCGCGTATAAACTTCCTGCGGATTATCTTTGAGATAAAAAGCAGCATGGAAAGCAATGCTGTTGGCGCCGCACTGGGAAGCCACGCGCGCGGTCTGCATCAATCTTTCCTGGCTGGCTACCAGTTTATCATTCTCATGGGCATTCAGATTGACATAATAAGGAGCATGGGCAGTTAATTTGATTTTATGCTTTTGGGCGGCGGCGGCTACTCTCGCGGCATCCGGTTCGGTCATCCTGACCCCATAGACAAATTCCATCTCGGTCACACCCAACCCCAGTTCAGCCAGACGTTTAAGGCCATTCAACAAGTTGGCAGGTTTGGCAGTGCTGTGGGGAATCCCGCCGGTACCAAAGAGTAAACCGCTCATGCTATGCCCCTTTGATGTTATGTTATCCCAGTGTCATCATATTATGCAAATCATGATAAACTATTCAGGATTAAATACAGACTCTCCAAAGGGCCGGAGAAAATCAGATTAACTGATTATGTTATAATATAATCGTAAATCGATTTGGAGGTGAGTCCCTGGAAGCACTCGAACTGGCACGAAAAATAGTAGACCTGGTCAGTGATAAACAAGCTACCGATATCCTGCTGCTGGATACTCAGGAAGTATGTGGTTTCGCTGATTATTTTGTGATCTGCAGCGGAGAAAGCACCCGTCAGATAAAAGCCATCATTGATAATATTTCAGACGGTTTGAAAATTGAGGGTGTGTTACCCTTGCATGAAGAGGGCACACAGGACTCCGGTTGGATATTACTGGATTACGGCAGCGTAATCGTGCATGTCTTCAGCCCTCTGGAGCGCGATTATTATCAGCTGGAAAAATTATGGGAAAAAGCCCCTGTCAAGGTCAGGGTGCCTTAATTCCGGCCGGTCGGGGTTTTTAAACTCCATGCCCAAAGCGCCCAAAAAGGGGGAAGCGGACCGCTTCCCCCTTTTTTTTACTTGCGGCGGAGTCTGTCACTATCTCCGGATAAAATCCCGGGGCGAAAAATACAGGTTAATTTCAATTTCCGCGTTGGCCGGGGAATCCGAACCATGCACCGAATTGCGCTGGAGGTCTATGCCCAAATCACGCCGGATGGTGCCCGGGTCAGCTTTCCTGGGGTCAGTAGCGCCCATAGTCTTACGAGCCACCGCCACCGCATCCGGGCCTTCAAACACAGCGGCAATGATGGGATAAGAGGTGATATAAGCCAGCAGTTCTTTGAAAAACGATTGTTCGCTATGCACGGCATAATGCCGGCGGGCTAAAGCTTCATCCACCTTCAAGGCCTTCAAGGCCGTGATTTTCAACCCGGTCGCTTCCAAACGGGCCAGGATGGCGCCTCCCAAATTTCTTTCCATGGCATCCGGTTTAACCAGTATCAGGGTCCTGTCCATTATCCACTCCTTATCAATTACCTGCACAGGCAGGCGTTAATATTTATTGCCGTTAAACAGCCTTTCCAAATCCGGCAGGCGCACCTTGTCCAGGGAATCCACCACCCGGTCAGCCGCTTGAAGCGCCCCGGCGGGATGGGTATTGGTCACCGCCAGACAGGCCATGCCGGCCTTTTTAGCGGCCGTCACTCCGGCTATCGCGTCTTCAATGACAATGCAGCATGAGGGCCGGGCACCCACTTTGCCAGCGGCGGTCAGAAAGACCTCCGGGCTGGGCTTACCTTCTTTGACTTCCATCCCAAAAACCACAGCTTGAAAATAATGAGCGATTTTTGCCTTGTATAAAATCACTTCGATGTTTTCAAGAGGAGCGGAAGAGCCCACCGCGGCGGCTATGCCCTGGTCCTGCAATAATTTCAAAAGGTCTAAAACACCGGGGAAAAGACGTAAATCCTGGACTACCGCCTCCCGGAAGAAGGTCTCTTTATCTTGTGAAAT
>DAOUAU010000029.1:0-2498 GCA_034433195.1 Dehalococcoidales bacterium | reverse complement strand
TGAGCACTTACCGGTTTTTTAAGTGGGATGGGAGCGAACCTTTTGCTTTTGACAAAGAAAAATTGCTGGATGAATTAAGCAAGAGGTTAATGGCGGACGGTAATCTGGCAGAGGCATTATGGCGGATGCAAAACTCACGGTTGCGGGATTCTCACAACCGGCATTTGCCCTCCTTGAAGGAGATGTTGCTGCGCCTGAAAGAAAAAAAGCGAAGTCAGCTCAACCGTTTTAACCTGGACTCCATCATGGATGATATCCGGAAAGAACTTGAGGAGGTTCTAAAAGCGGAGCGGAGCGGAATCCAGAAAAAGCTTGACGAAATTGACAAAAGAGCCCAGCAAGGCGCCGCGGATCTTTCACCTGAGACTGTGCAGAAGATTGTTCGTTCCATGCATGAAAAAGCCGCCCGAAATCTGGAACAACTGGATAGGTTGCCGGGCGATGTGGGCGGCAGGGTCAAAGAGCTGAACAATTATGATTTTATGGACGAAGAAGCCAGGCAAAAATTTAAAGACTTGATTGATAAACTTAAAAAGCGGACCATGGATAGCTACGCCCGCGAAATAAGCCAGAATATCAAAAACCTGGATCCGGCCGCTCTGGCCGATATGAGAGAAATGTTCAAGGCTTTGAATCAGATGCTGGAACAGCGTTTAAGGGGACAGACACCGGATTTTGATAAGTTCATGGAAAGATTCGGACATTATTTTGGTCCTGATCAACCTAAAAACCTGGACGAGTTAATGGAACGTCTGAAGCAGCAAATGATGCAGGCCCAATCTTTGCTGAATAGCCTTTCGGACGAACAGCGAAAATCCCTGCAAGAGATGATGGATTCGATTCTGGATGAGGCTACCCGTGATGAGATGAGAAGGTTGAGCGCCAATCTTGAGGCTCTGGATCCGGATTTTTTCCCCGGCATGTCTTACCAGTTTTCCGGCGATCAGTCTCTTTCCTTTGACGAAGCCATGAAGCTGATGGAAACGCTGCAAAAAATGGAAAAGCTGGAGGAACAAATTACCAATTCGCAGTTTAACCAGACTTCAGAGCAGATTGACCGGGACCTGGTCAGTGAGCTATTGGGAGAGCCGTCTGCTGAAGATTTAGACGCTATCAATTCCATCACCAAATTATTGGAAGAAGCCGGTTATATCCGCCGCGAGGACCAGAAATTCGGGCTGACTCCCCGTGGAATTCGGAAAATCGGTGAAAAAGCCCTCAGCTCAGTATTCTCCAGATTGAAAAAAGACCGGATGGGGCAGCATAATATCAAACAGCGGGGCAGCGGCGGAGAACGTCTTTACGAAACCAAAAAGTATGAATTCGGAGATGACTTCGACCTGCATATTGAAAAAACCATTACCAACGCCCTGTTGCGGCAAGCTCAGATACCGGTCAAATTGGCGCCTGATGACTTTGAAGTTTTCAGAGAAGAACAAATGACCCGTTCGGCCACGGTGCTAATGCTGGATATGAGTCTGTCTATGCGCATGAATGGTAATTTTGAGGCGGCTAAAATTGTCTCTATGGCGCTCAATTCTCTGATCAGCAGCAAGTTCCCAAAAGACAGCTTGCATATTTTGGGCTTCAATAGCATTGCCCGGCGTATGACCACGGAAGAGTTAGCTTATATTGGCTGGCAGGACTTTTCTCCTCATACCAACATGCAGCACGGGTTTTACCTTGCCAGTAAGCTGATGGAAAAAGACCGCAGCGCTAACAAGCAGATTATTTTAATTTCTGACGGTCAGCCTACCGCTCATATCGAAAACGGGCAGATATTCTTTCAATTGCCAACCAGCCGGCGCTGTTTCGAAATGACATTAAGAGAAGTTAAAAATTGCACTCGCGATGGTATTGAGATTAATACCTTTATGCTGCCCAGTCATGATTATTCCAATTTCTTCGTGGACCGCATGTCCCGCATGAACCACGGCAGAGTTTTTTTCACTTCTCCGGGAGAATTGGGAAAATATCTGATCGTAGACTACCTCGGTCATAAAAAGAGCAAAATACAGTAACCCGTTCCGCAGTTATTCATTGGCGTTGACACCTTAACCGGCGGTTAGTTAAATTTCCTGGCAAAGGGGCAGATATGTTGTATTCCCGGTGGTGGGCCAATCAGCATTTTGGGCAAGATGATGATAGTTTATCAATCCTGGACCTGGTGAATTCAGGCACGATCGATTGTAAACTGGCGGCTTTACTGTGGCTCCTGATAGAACAGCGCAGCTCAGTCATGGTGGCGGCCGGGCCCAGTTTTGCCGGCAAAACTACGTTACTGCATGCCCTTTTGGATTTTTTACCTCCTGATCCGGAGAAAATTTTCTTAAAGGGTTATTTCGAAAACTTTGCATTTGTAGAATACAGCCGCCCCGAAAGCGCGTATCTGGTTAGTGAAGAAATCAGCAATCACAGCTACGAATATCTGTGGGGCAGCCAGGCCATCAGGGCATTCAGTTTATTGTCCATGGGCTACCCGCTGGGCGCCACCATCC
>DAOUAU010000028.1:0-5151 GCA_034433195.1 Dehalococcoidales bacterium | reverse complement strand
TGGTCCACTGCATGTGGGTAACGGCCGCGGGGCTATTTTAGGCAGCACTTTGGCCAGTGTTTTTTCGGCTGCCGGTTACCGTGTTGAACAGGAATATTATGTTAATGATGGTGGTAATCAAGTCCAGACTTTTTACCGTTCTTTATTTGTGCGTTACCAGCAAGCCTTGAACATTGATGCCGCCATGCCTTCGGACGGCTACCAGGGAGCTTATGTCAGAGAACTGGCAAAAGAAATAATCGCCATCCACGGAGACCGGTTTTTAAAGCTGCCCGAGTCCGACGCGATTGAAGCTCTGGGACAGATTGGATTGCAGGAAATGCTAAAACAGATACGCAATGTTCTGGAAATGCTGGGAGTCAGATTCAATGTCTGGTTTCGTGAGCAGAGTCTTTATGACAGCGGTCTTTATCAAAAAGTGATTGAGATTTTACTCCGGAATGGATATTTGACAGCGAGAGAAGGCGCTACCTGGTTTGTCTCTACCGCTCTGGGTGATGATAAAGATAATGTTACGGTGAGGGGTGACGGCACTCCGACTTATTTCGCCTCTGATATTGCCTACCACTATGATAAACTGGTCCTTCGCAATTTTGACAGGGTGATTGATATCTGGGGAGCTGACCATCAAGGTCATGTTTCTCGCATGAAAGCTGTGGTGGCGGCTCTGGGTATGGATCCCAGCAGATTGGATGTGATTTTGTATCAGTTGGTCACGCTTTGCCGCGGCGATGAGATCGTCAGACTTTCCAAACGCAGCGGCGATATTATTACTTTGAAAGAAGTGATTGAAGAAGTGGGACCGGATGCTTGCCGCTTTTTCTTTTTAGCCCGTTCTTCTGACAGCCAGATGGACTTTGACCTGGAGCTAGCTAAAAAACAATCACAGGACAACCCGGTTTACTATATACAATACGCTCATGCCCGCATCTGCAGCATCTTGAAGCAGGCCAAAGAAAAACAAATTGATTGGAATATGGGAGAGGTCTCTCTTCTAAATACTGACCCGGAATTAATTTTAATCCGCAAGATGTTAAGATTATCTGAAATAGTGGAACTGATTGCACAGACCTCCGAGCCGCATCATTTGACCTATTACGCTCAGGATCTCGCCAACGCTTTCCATGGTTTTTACAAAAACTGCCGCGTCATTACTGATGACAAATCCCTTTCTGCGGCTCGTCTGAAGCTGGTGCAGGCTTCTCAAATCGTACTGGCAAAGACGCTGCACCTGATGGGCATCACTGCCCCGGAAAAAATGTAAAAAGGACCAACTAATGAAACGAGTATTTTCGGGTGCCCGCCCCACCGGGAAATTGCATCTTGGTAATTACCTGGGGGCCATTCAAAATTACGTTAAACTGCAATCTGAATATGAATGTGTTTATAGTATCGTAGACTGGCACGCCCTGACTACCTTGACTGAAACCGGTCAGCTACAGAATAACATTTATGATATGACACTGGACTGGCTGGCTGCCGGAATCGATCCGGAAAAAAGCATCATCTTTGTTCAGTCACATGTTCCTGAGGTGACCGAATTACATCTTCTTTTAAGCATGGTGACCCCTTTAAGCTGGTTACTGCGCGTACCCACTTTTAAAGAAAAGGTCAAGCAACAGCCGGATAATGTTAATTATGGTCTGGTGGGTTATCCTGTTTTACAGACCGCGGACATTATTTTATATAAAGCCGAAGTAGTCCCCATTGGTGAAGATCAATTGCCTCACCTTGAACTGGCGCGTGAGATTGTACGCCGCTTCAATACCCTTTTGGGGCCTACCTTCCCGGAGCCTGTGGCCAAGTTAACCGCTTTTCCGATGGTAGTGGGTTTGGATGGCAGAGACAAAATGAGCAAAAGTCTCAACAATCACCTGGAAATCTCAGCTTCCCCCAAAGAAGTGATTGCCAAATTGAAAACTGCCGTAACTGATCCGGCCAGAGTCTACCGCAAAGATTCAGGTCATCCGGAGGTGTGCAATGTATTTCGTTTTCAGCAGCATTTTAATGCCGCTCAGTCTGCTGAGATAGCTGAGAGTTGTAAAACCGCCTTGATTGGTTGTGTGGATTGCAAAATGATGGTGGCCAATGAAATTAATAAATCGCTGGAGCCGTTCAGGGAGAGAAGGGCGGTCCTGGCGGATAAACCGGATTATGTGCGTGGAGTACTGGCGGATGGCGCCCGGCGGGCTCAGGTTATTGCCCGGGCGACTCTTGATGAGGCTAAAGCCCGCGTTAATCTGGTCTAAGTTGGGAAAATTGGAATTTTTACGCGGATTCAGGACAACCTGGGGCTTTGATGGTGTGTTGACTAACTAACGTTTAAACAGATTACGAGATAAAAAAGCTCCTCTTCGCGTGAAGAGGAGCTAACTATTTGACATAAAGATAGAACTACTGTTTGGCCGCGCGGGTTTTATGATAGCAATCACTGCAATAGACCGGGCGCCCGGCGCGCGGCTCAAAAGGAACCTGAGTTTCCTTTCCGCAATCTGTACAGGTCACATTGTAGCGCTGGCGGTTGACAGTGGGAGCAGAGATAGTGTACAAAGTCTCTTTATTATCTCTGGGTTGCACCGGTTTGCGCGCCGCTCTGGCAGTACGGCAGGCTGGACAACGTTTGGGTGGATGATTGTGTCCCTTGGCGCGAAAAGCACTTTGCTCCTCCGCGTTGAAAGTGTAGGTCTGCTTACAATCATGACAAACAAGAGTGAGATCTTTAGACTCCAATTTGGATGCCCTCCTGCCTAATCAAATGAGTTCAGAATATTCAAAACAGGATTGCTCCAGCGATGAAACTGAACTTCAATTCATTTAGTATACAATGAATCAAGTATTTTTTGCAAAACGGCGGATACCGGTAGAAAATTGAGACGATTAGCTTGATCCGTAAGAATGTGCAATCAATCTGCAGCCTCATTAATGCGTGAAAAAGTGGTCTGAACGCGCCAGGTCCGGCAAATTCCAAGGCCCATGCCTTTTCAGTTCATGTGTTTGTAGTTCAGGGACGAAGGCTTGTACAACCTTATCAAGGACCTCTCTACGACAGATGAGATTACATCTCCATGAGGACTTTACGCAAACTAAAGAAAGCATGCATCACTGAACGTTTCACCAGTTGATAGGAGCCTGACGGATAGCTTTGGGTGATGTTGTGTTCACGCTGCGAGCAGGAAATCGCGATGAAAGCCTGGCCGGTGACAATACCATCGATGGTTTCAACAAAACCGTCGATACCGATTCCGATATCCGCCTGAAAACGCTCACGGGCGATCAATGCCAGACGGGAAGCGCTCTGTGGATCGGCTTTCTGGCTATGAGCGGTGGATAATTCCAGGGTCTTCAGACGTGAAGCCCCAATAACGGTGATACCACCCTGGAAGAATTTTTCACTATCAGGGGCACCGGCCAGCGAGGAAGATAACAATCCACCGGTAAATGATTCAGCGGCGGCCAGTTTCAGGCCTTTAGCAATGATGGATTGGCTGATTATATTTTCCAGTGTCTCTTGATCAGAGCCCCATACATGTTCTTTTAAGATTTCCCTTAACTCCTGTTCGCGGGTTGCTATCAATTTGTCTGCCATGTCGCGGTCTGCGGCTTTGGCTGTGATGCGTAGATGAATGCCGTCCGGTTTGCCGTATAATGCCAGAGTGGGATTGGATTGGGACATAAAGTGTCCTACCATCTGGTCGATCAAAGCTTCAGAAAGCCCCCAGGTTTTGAGGGTGCGGGAGACAATTATTGATTCAGCTTTTTTCGCCAGTCTGGGATGGACTTCCGCTTGCCACATTGGCTGCATCTCATTGGGTGGTCCCGGCAGAGAAATAATGATTTTGGGATATTTTTCCACCCACCAGCCCGGAGCACTGCCCAAAGGGTTGGTGAGAGCGATGGCGGAGGGTATCAGAGTGGCCTGTTTCAGGTTATTGATAGGCATCTCAAGGTGTAATTTATTGAAATAGGATATGATATGCTGCCTGAGAGTGGGTTCGATAGTCATCTCTTCACCCATTAGTCCGGCAATTACCTCGCGGGTAATATCTCCTTTGGTGGGTCCCAGTCCTCCGGTCACTATAATAATATCGGACCGTTGCAGAGCGTTTTTCAGAACGCCTAAAAACCTTTCGTAATTATCTCCGACGATCGAGACATAATATAAATCCACTCCCAGAACCGCCAATTGTGACGCAATATACGGGGAGTTGGTGTCAGTCACCTCTCCTAACAGAAGTTCAGTTCCACTGGCGATGATTTCTGCCTTCACATCCCAAACCTTATACCATCAGTCCGCAATCTATCTCTTATTATAACACGCCAACCAGATACCATGGCGAAAACTTTTCAGAGATTCAAGACAAAGGGAATTTGATGAACAAGTTCATCATCCAGATATTATTCTGATCTGAGCGCAAATAAAAATGACCGTCATGGTGCTCGTTTTGCCTGGAGGCCAGGCTGATTATTAGCACGTTGGTAACTATCCAGGATTTTTAATAAATCTGTTCTCAGGGCGGCGGTGCTCTGGTAACGGTCTATTTTGTTTTTGGCCAGGCAGTTGAATATGACCGTATCCAGTTCCTGTGTGACGGCAGGGTTAAGTGCACTGGCGGGCAGGGGCTGGGTGTTAATGATCTTATTGATCAAAGCCTCACCGGTTTCGCTGAAAACAAGTTTGCGGGTTAGCATGGTATATAAGATGGCTCCCATTTGATAAAGATCAGAAAAGAAATCCAATCCGCCTAATCCGCTGGTAACTTTTTCAGGCGGATAGTAGGCTGAAACATTCTTAAGAATATTGTTGCTCTGATGCAATTTCTGGGTAATAGGTCCGATGCGCCAGTTTGCCAGTTTAGGCATGTCACGGTCATCAAAATAGATGTTGTCCGGTGTGACCCAACGGTGCGCCAGCCGGTTCATCCGGCCGTAATACAGAGCATCCGTTATCAAGATCGCGATTTTCAAGGCATCTGGTATGGATAAATGGTACAGGCGTTTGGCAAGAGTACCTTTTGACATATATTCCATAGATAACCAGGGAACGGGCTGTTCTCCGAACTGATAAACCCTGACGATATTGCGATGTACCAGTTTGCTGGTTTGCTTTATCTCATTCAGAAACTCCGAAACCAGCGCAATTTGTTCAACGGT
>DAOUAU010000027.1:0-1702 GCA_034433195.1 Dehalococcoidales bacterium | reverse complement strand
GAAACGCGAGTTCTACAACTTCCGTATGCGGGCGCTGATCGTGTTTTTCTTTTTAATGGGCAGCGGGGCGCTGGGTATGGGTATCTGGCAATTATTGAGGATTATGGCATGAGATTATTGGATTGGATATTGAGGCTATTAACTCGCTGGCGTATTGTATCCGTGCCGGCATTACCCCATCCCGAGCAACCAGCTAATAATAATCAAACCAGGCGTCAACGTTGATGTTGCGCCATAATACTAAATTGGTTCAATCAGTGGAATGTGCCCCGTGATCATTGGGGGTATTGGGGCTCACATATTGAGATATCAGTCTACGACGCCTGGCCGCCGGAGCAGTTAGCGATAGGGATAAAACCGGAAACACCGGCGTACGCAATAGTATGGAACTGCACCCGACAAATACACGTGCTGGCCGCTTGGTTGAACGCTGGGGTGATCGCACATGAACAGGCGCATAACGCATGGGCGGAATTAACGATTATTCAAAAAAAAGATTTTGAGGCCGAGTACGCCCCGTTGATCAAAACCGACCGGCTAATCCGGCTATTGTACTCCCAACACAAATACGGGCTCACGTCGGTAATTGAAGGACATGCTGAAGTCTATCGTTACCTGGGGCAGTCAATGCCTGAGGAATTGAAAAAGTTTTATCCAAAATTATTTTAGGAGGTCACATGAATAAACATTGGTATCAATCCAAAACGCTGTGGTTTAACGTGTTCTCCGCGCTGGCTGTGGGCATCCAGTTTGCAATAGACAATCAAATGGCAGTCCAGTGGTTAGCATTACAGGTTCTGGCAATTGCGATGATCAACGCTATCCTGAGACTATTTTTTACCGACACGAATTTGACGAAATAAACAACACAGCTTGCCGCCTCAGCACCGGCAGGCTTCCTCCTATTCACCGGCTCTTTACCTGTTTTATCAGGGTATGGAGCCGGTGCTTTTTTGTTTCAGACGGCGGCGGTATTTCGTTTGACATTCCATTCCTTATCATTTAATGGTTCAACAGATTCTGCACAGGTGAAAAGCCTTTTCTTTCAGTAGTCCCTCTATATCCATCAATTGCTTTCTGACTATTCAATGACTCCCTATACCTCTTGGTCATATCCAACGTCTCGTGACCCATAATAGTCTGTACGGCCCAATCCGGAGCCCCGAAGATCATTGATTGAGTGGCAAAAGTATGGCGGAAGGTATGAGGGCTGCAGCGAACATCAGTGAAGCCGGCGCGCTTTCCCAGCCGTCGAATTATCTCTTGGATGCTATAGACAGCCAACGGAGTTCTTTCCTCAGAAAGCCAGAGATTGGTTAGTTTGCTATTCCTGAAGCCATGATACTTCAAAATAGCCTGGTAGGTTATATCTCCAAATGGTACCAGCCTTTCTTTGTCACCCTTTCCCATAATCCGGATGGTCCGGTTTTTAATATTAACGTCCGCTAGCTGCACTCCTGCCATTTCTGATAACCTCAAACCGGTGTCCAAAAAAAGAAGAATTAGGGCTCTATTTCTGGCGCCAATGAATTTGCTGTCATCGCACATCTCTAACATTACCCGAATGTGGTCCAGGTTGAATGGTTTGATCATGTATTTAGTCTTTTTAGGAGGCCTCATTTTAAGCATCGGAGATACTTTCAACTTACCCATTTCGACCAACCGATTAAAGAAAGCATGAAGGTCCCGGTAATGATTTCTA
>DAOUAU010000026.1:0-11798 GCA_034433195.1 Dehalococcoidales bacterium | reverse complement strand
GACATTGAGCGCGATACCATCCGAATCAAAGATGATATCACCGCGCAAATCGGTTCGAATGATCTGCACTCCCAGGGCGGATAGTTTTTCAAGGGTCTTCTCATGAGGATGGTTGTAATCATTATCTTTGCCCACAAAAATGACGGCATAGCGGGGCGCAACAGCCTGCAAAAAGGCGGATGAGGTGGAGTCTGAACTGCCGTGGTGACTGACTTTAAGTACATCCGATTTCAGTTCATAGCCACCGGCCAACATCTCTCGCTCGGACAGGTTCTGGGCGTCCCCGCTAAACAAGAAGGCGATGTTTCCATATTTTAAACGAACTACCAGAGAGTAATTATTGATCTCTTCATAACTGCTGCTGTTGGGAGCTAAAAAGGTGCCTGACGCTTTATTGAGGTTGAAAGTGTCTCCTGGTTTGGAGAGTGAAATCTTCAGACCCTTGGCAGAAATGGCGGTCAGGACATCATTGAAAGTGCGGGTGGTGTAACTGACTTCCGGAAGATAAACGGCGCCGATATTGAAGTTTTTTATCACCGCATCCAAACCGCCGATGTGGTCCTCATGCGGATGGGTGCCCACCAGAATATCAATTTTTTTAATGCCTTTTTGTTTCAAGGCGGAGACCAGCTTTTGAGCGCTGGCATTAGTGCCGGCATCAATCAGCAGAGTTTTATCGTCCTCCTGCACCAGAGTGCAATCAGCCTGGCCGAGATCCAGAAAGGTGACCGTCAGGGGCAGCGGACCAGCAGAGGATGAGGGAACGACTGCCGGATGGAAGGGTCCGCAGGCAACTGATATGGCCAGCGTCAGAACCAGGGCCAGGACCAGAAGATAGTGCTTGACGGGCATATGCTAATGATAGCAGGTCACCAGCCGGACCGAAAGCAAATACGTTCGGATGGCAATGAGACAGGACATGTCAATGGAATTATGGGAGTATCGTTCCGGCCGTTGATTTCCTGACTCGGGACATTGGAAGTCCCATGCCAGGAGAACTATCGGGTGACAACAGTGCTGTGATCATGGTATGACGGAGAATGGATTAGCTGGTATTGGCGTGTCCCGGGAAATCATGGTGGTTAGTTATCTTGAATAGTTGATTTCAATAGCTTAAACTAATCGTTAGTCCAAGGAAAAAGCGATAGGCGGGATTTATGAGCGCTATAACTGGTAAATCATCCGGTGTTTCCGGAGTCATTGGCAATACCTCTCTGGTTGAGATAGTGAATCTGAATTCCAACCCTGGTGTCCGGATACTGGTTAAATTGGAAGGCAGCAACCCGGGCGGTTCAGTCAAAGACCGGGCGGCTTATTACATGATTGAACAGGCCGAAAAAAGCGGCGAGCTAACGCCGCACAAAACTATTGTGGAGGCCACATCCGGCAATATGGGCATTGCGCTGGCCATGATCGGGGCGGTCAGGGGTTACAAAGTGAAGCTCTTCATGCCGGAATGCGTCAGTTCGGAAAGGCGCAAAGTGCTGGAAGCCTTCGGAGCCGAATTGCAATTAACTCCTGCCAGCGAAGTAACTGACGGAGCGATCAAGCGTGCCAGACACTTTGTGGACCAGGATCCGGATAACTACTATCTGCCCGATCAATTCAGCAACATGGGTAATGTGATGGCGCATTATTATTCCACCGGGCCGGAAATCTGGAATCAAACTAACGGTGAAGTGGATATGTTTGTGGCCGGCATGGGAACCACCGGCACCCTGATGGGCGTCAGCAAATTCCTTAAGGAAAAGAAAGCGGCGGTTGAAATTGTGGGTGTTGAACCCACTCCGGGGCATGCCATTCAGGGACTCAAGAATATGACTGAGGCCATCGTCCCCAAAATATATAATCCGGCGGCTTTGGACCGGAAGATAACCGTACAAGATGAGGAAGCGTTTGAAACCTCACGCTTATTAGCGGCTAGAGAAGGCCTTTTTGTAGGGATGTCCAGCGGTGCGGCGGTGGCCGGAGCTTTGCGGATGGCCCGGGAAATAAGGCACGGCACCATTGTTACGCTGCTGCCGGACCGTGGAGACCGTTATCTGAGTACTTCGTTGTTTCGCTCTATCTGCGCGCACTGTCCGCCCTAGCGGCGTCAGGGACAGCCCTGGCCAGGACTCTTTCAGGTGCTGAGAGCGGGGAAAAATGTCATTATTATCATTTGCATCAGGTTCCAAACGGCGTGCAGCAGTATGCTGCTCCATAAAGAACCGGTTTTCCACCTGACCAGGCCTAAAAGGATGCCCAGAACGTATATCTGGGCGATGATGGCGGCCTCATATTGAGCTGAATGTAAAAGAGCAAAAGCCAGTCCGGTAACCACAATCGTTCCGGCGATGCCCAGTCTGGATTGTTGTAACCCGGCGAAAAGAAAGCCTCTGAAAAGCACTTCCTCATAAACCGGTCCAATTACTACCACCGCCAACCAGAAAAATACCGGCCAGGGGGTATTGCGGTAGGCATTAGAAAAGATGTCATCGCCCTGGGTTTTAAATAGCAAGCTGACAGCCACCGAAAGTGCCACCGCCGCCACGAATACACCCAATACTATCAGTACGCTTTTAGGGCCGATGGCTTTTAGTTCCAGATATTCGGTGACAGAGAGTACCCTTCGAATTTTTATAAAAAGTACGGTAACAGCAATACCGGCTATGGCTGATACCGCTATCGCCAGAGAAAGCATCCGGCCGTCGGCCATTAAATCCTGCAAAAACTGTTGAATACCGGCCGCATCTGAGAAAGAATAACCGTCTGTAGCCAGCAATACGGCAAAAAACACCACGATGATGGTTTGGAACAACCCGTTGACTAAAAAGATCGCTACGCTTAATCCAAACGTTGCCCAGGGTCCCCACAATCCGGGTTTGGATGTAACCGTGGCGGGAAGGTTGACGCTCTGCGGAGTCACCGGTTCAGGCTGTTGCATTAATTGTCAGTCCTATTTATTATTTGGTTTCCGGTTTGGCATCAACGGTATGAGCCAGGATGGTTGGCTCCCCACTGAAAGGGGGATATTTATCGGTAAATAAATACGCATACGCGTTGACATTATTCATCCAGCGGTAACACCACAGGCTGAAATCAAATAATGATCTGGGGAAGCGGCCGGTGAACAGGATAGCCCACCAGACAATAAATTGGATAACGCTGAAAGCGATCATAATAAAGTATAGAATGATAACGTGTGGAATTACCATAAAAATCCGGAAGAAGGTGGACATTCGGGAGAGTTTTTCAGGATACTGGATATTCAATTCCACTGGATAACGCATGGTTCCCTCCTTGATTTTACTACGGCAAAAACATCACTTGTACAAGGCGGCGGTTGGGTTAGATTGTAGGCTTTTTAGGGAGAGATTGTCAAGCTGGCAGGATTTAGATTTTTGGCGGTTTAAACTATAATACAAAATATGAAGAAACAGGTTTTTGTGGCTATGAGCGGAGGAGTGGATTCGGCTGTAACCGCCGTTCTTTTGAAAGAGGCTGGTTATCAGGTTTCGGGAATCCATCTGGAACTGGCACCCAACCCCTTGGTTGACCCCGCGCTGGAACATGCCGATCTGGAAATGACTTGCCGGATGCTGGACATACCGCTGCACTATTTATCTCTGGAGTCTGAGTTCAAAGAGCGGATTATAGAGTATTTTTATCAAGAATACAGCCTGGGACGGACACCCAATCCCTGTGTGCGCTGCAACCGCAATATCAAGTTCGGTCTCTTATTGAACAAAGTGCAGGATATGGGCGGAGAGCTATTAGCCACCGGCCACTATGCCCGGCTGGAGAAGCGTGACGGCCTCTTTCACCTGTTCAGGGGGGTAGATAATACCAAAGACCAATCCTATTTTTTATATGTCCTGGATCAGCCGGTTTTAGAGAGGGTGCTTTTCCCTCTGGGAGGTATGCATAAGACAGAGGTCAAAGCCATCGCTGCACAAAAAGGTCTGCCTTCGGCCGTACGCAAAGAAAGCCAGGATATCTGTTTTGTGACGGATGACGACCATAAGGGTTTTCTGGCCGCCAGGATTCAACCCAAACCAGGCCGCATTATCAATACGGCTGGCCAAACGTTAGGCTACCATCAAGGTCTGGCTTATTACACCATCGGTCAGCGCCAAGGTATGGGAGTGAGCGCCAGTCAGCGCTTGTATGTGATTAAGATGAATGCCGCCAGTAACGAACTGGTGATCGGCACCTGGGATGAACTGCTGACCACTGATTTGACCGTAAACGATATAAATTGGGTTTGCGGGCAGCCGGCGCCGGGTCCAATTGAAGTGATGGCCAAGGTGCGTTACCGGGCAACCCCGGCGGCCGCCGCAATTGAATTTACTGGGAATCAGGTCAGGGTCCATTTCGAAACTGCCCAAAGAGCCATTGCGCCCGGACAATCGGTGGTTTTTTATCAGGGAGATGAGGTCATCGGAGGGGGCATTATTGCGCAGACGGGCTGATTTAAACGAATTGATGCGCTATGCTGAAGAAAAAGCCTGTGAAGATCAGGGTTTCCGGCTGGTGGCGGGGGTGGATGAAGTGGGGCGCGGTTGTCTGGCCGGCCCGGTGGTGGCTTCAGCGGTGATCATGTCACGCCGGATCTGTCCGCCCTGGTACACAGAAGTCCGGGACAGTAAGCTGCTTAGCCCCCGGCAAAGGGAACGGCTTTCACCATACATCCATGAAAGGGCGATTTCGATCGGGACCGGCACAGTGGATTCCTGTCTGATTGACAGTCTGGGCATGACCGCCGCGGTACATCTGGCAATGAAGCGCGCTGTTCAACAATTAACGCCGCGCCCGGATTTTGTTCTGATTGATTATTTGACGGTTCCGGGATTGGGCTGTCCGCAGAAAGGGGTAGTTGACGGCGATAGTCTGGTGTTTTCAATTGCTTGCGCCTCGATTGTGGCCAAAGTCTACCGCGACCATCTGATGCAGCAACTGGACCGCCGGTACCCGGGTTACGGCCTGGCCAGGCATAAAGGTTACGGCACTCAGGAACACCTTGAAGGTTTACGCAAATTGGGGCCTTCACCCGTCCACCGCCGTTTGTTCTCTCCGGTACGCCATACAGCCCAGTTGTCCTTTCAGGATTTTTCAACGAGGCGGGATGATACTGAGTGGTGAGACGCAAAGAAACCGGCGATCAGGGTGAGAAATTAGCTCAGAAATACCTTAGAAAAAAGGGCTACCGCATCCTTGAAGTCAACTATCGCTGCCCGATGGGCGAAATCGATATTGTGGCGGAGCATAAAAAGTGCCTGGTGCTGGTGGAAGTGCGCACTAAGAGCAATCCCAATTTTGGATCACCGGAAGAATCGATCACCTCTGCCAAAGCCTTGCATATGGAACGCACGGCTGAATTCTACCGGCAAGCGCATCCCAAAGCGCCGGCTGACTGGCGCGTTGATTTGATCGCCATTGAAATAGATGCCTCCGGCGCCTTGTTGCGCCTGGAACAACTTGAGAGTGTTCTGGAAGAATGACGCTTATTTGCAAGGCCTGGCCTTGCAAATTTAAACGACGGGGTTGCGCAATGTGCCGATACCCTCGATTTTGATCTCCACTATATCTCCAGATTTTACCTGTCCGATACCGGATGGTGTGCCGGTGGCGATCACATCTCCGGGCAACAGTGTCATCACCCCTGATACAAAACTGATCAGTTCGGAAATACCGAACAGCATTTCTGAGGTGCGGCCGGACTGGCGGACCTGACCGTTAAGGTAGGTTTCCAGTTTCAAATCATCCGCTTTGATATCCGTCTCAATCCATGGGCCGAGGGGGCCGAAGCTATCATAACCTTTACCGCGCGTCCATTGGCCATCTTCTTTTTGTGCCACCCGCTCGGTGACATCATTGAAGCAGCTATATCCCAGAACGTATTGGCGTGAATCCGCCTCACTGACATATTTGGCTTTTTTACCGATGACGATGGCCAATTCGGCTTCATAATCCACTCTCTTCCAATCGCGGGGCAGCACAATGCTTTGATCCGGACCGATGATGGAGGTGGGCGGCTTCAAAAAGATCAGCGGTTTTACGGGTAAACTGGAACCCATCTCCTGCGCGTGGGGACGGTAGTTCACTCCCAAACAAACCACTTTGGATGGCAGACAGGGAGCCAGCAGCCTGACCTGATCGAGTGGATAAGTTTCGGCTCTTAAAGGTAAATCCTTGAGGTTGAAATTGTCACTGAAAGGACTTCTTGACAGCGGATGGATTGCGTTACCTTTCAGAACCCCGTAAGCGGTTTTTCTTTGTGCTTTAAATCTGACAATTCGCATGCTGCCTCCTGCCTTTACTCCTGATTTCGAATGATATTATTTCCATTATCGGCAAATGCCGGGTGACAGTCAAAATTGGCGCGCCGGAAATGGAGGCAACCAACAAATTCAGGGGTTTTTGAAAAAACCCGAAGGAGAGATGAAAGTAGCCGACAAACGAATGTAATTCAGGTGATATAATGTATTTTAGCTGCAAATAAGTAAAAAATGAGGGGATAAGATGTATAAGAAAATATTAGTGCCGCTGGATGGATCAGAATATTCTGAATGTGTTCTGGACCACGTCAAAGCCCTGGCCGGCGGTTGCCAGGTCAAGGATGTGGTTATCCTGTACGTGGTTGAGCCGATCAACCCCGGTGTTTATGAAATGCCTGTTCCGTTGATGGAGGACGCCGGGCGAAAAGGACAGGAATTCGGCAGCCGCTATCTGGCTGGAGTCGCGGCTAAACTGGAGGGGGCGGGGTTAACTGTCAAGACAGAGGTGCTAACTGGACAGGTTTCATCCGCCATTTTGGATTATGCCGCCCAAAACGGGGTAGATCTGATAACCATGAGCACTTATGGCCGTTCCGGTTTTTCGCGCTGGTTGATGGGTAGCGTGGCGGACAAAATCGTACGTCATTCACCTGTTCCAGTGCTTTTGGTAAGACCCGTTTTAAACAAGGTTGCACCTTAAGGTGTTTTCTGGTTTAAAAAAGATGGTGTGACGAGGTTAAAAAATGAGATTTGAACGGATAAAATCGGCAGGCATTGCCCACAATTCTTATTTTTTGGGGTCCGGGGGGACGGCGGTGGTGATCGATCCCCGGCGGGACATTCAACTTTATCTGGATCTGGCGCGTCAAGACGGATTGGTAATCAAGTATATATTTGAAACCCACCGAAATGAGGATTATGTCATTGGTTCCCTGGAACTGGCGGCTCCGACCGGAGCGGCCATCTACCATGGTCCGCGGCAAGATTTCAAATACGGGCAGGTATTAACGGATGGGCAAGAATTTGATCTGGGCAAGTTGAATCTGACGGCTATTCGTACTCCAGGTCATACTGATGACAGCATGTCTTTTGTGTTAGCGGATAAATCCACCGGTGGAGCACCGGTGATGGTTTTTAGCGGTGATGCTTTATTTGTCAACGATACCGGCAGAGTGGATTTTGGCGGTTTGGACGATGTGCCGCGTATGGCTGCCAATTTGTATGACAGTATCTTTACCCGACTGCTGGTTCTCGGTGACGGCGTGATTGTTTGTCCCTCCCATGGCGCGGGCTCGGTTTGCGGTTCGCGCATCGCTGACCGGGATGAGAGCACATTGGGTCTGGAGAGGCAGCAAAATCCAGCCTTGAAATTTACCGATAGGGATAGTTTTATACGCTACAAGGCTGCTGAATATCATGAGAAGCCGCCCTATTTTACCATGATGGAAAAACTGAATTCAGAAGGAGCCCCAATATTAGGAAGGCTGCCTCAACCCCGACCTTTAAGCCCGCGGGAATTCAAGCATGAAATGGAGCAGGGTGCGCTGGTGATTGATACTCGCTTGCCGCCGGCCTTCGGAGGGGCTCATATTCAGGGCGCATACAGTATCTGGCTGGGTGGTTTACCGGCTTTTGCGGGTTGGTTTTTACCATATGATAAACCCATTTTGTTAGTTTTGGAGGACGATTCGCTTTTGGATGAAGCTGTCCGCTACCTGATCAGAATAGGCTATGACAATATTTCCGGCTATTTAAAAAACGGCATGGAAGCCTGGTACAGTTCCGGTCAGCGGCCCCAAAAATTGGATTTGATGACCGTACAGGAACTGAAAGAAAAACCGCATATGGCAGGGAGTTTTACTCTGCTGGATGTGCGGGACCAGGAGGAATGGATATCCGGGCATATTGATGGAGCGCGTCATATTTATGTTGGGCATATCGAAAAGCAAGCCCCGGATATTCCGCAGGATAAACCGGTGGTGGTTTTATGCAGCGTCGGTTACCGGGCAAGCATTGCCTGTTCTTTATTGCTGAGAGCGGGATTTACCCGGGTGACCAATGTTCTGGGAGGTATGACCGCCTGGCGGCAGGCTGGCTATCCCACTGTTAGCGAAGTCAAAAAACCGGTTTAAGGTGATTGGGTTTATCAGAATGGCAGTCAACATCGCTTCAAATTTTCAATTAACTGATGATTGAATGCTGTTCAATCGGCTGACGGATTGTACCGATGAATTCGAGGATTAGAAGCGGGTTTCGCCAGGCCGCGGCTCAAAACAGTCAAATTCGTTCAGTTTGCGAAAAAACCATCCAATCCTTGAAAGGAGAAAAATGACTAACCGGTTAGCCCTGGAAAGCAGCCCATATTTGCTGCAGCATGCGCATCATCCGGTGGACTGGTATCCCTGGTGTGATGAGGCTTTTGAACGGGCTTACAAAGAGGACAAACCGGTTTTTCTAAGCATCGGTTACTCCAGTTGCCACTGGTGCCACGTGATGGCGCATGAAAGTTTTGAAAACAGCGAAATAGCGCTATATCTGAACCGTCATTTCATCAGCATTAAGGTGGACCGGGAAGAACGCCCGGACCTGGACCATATTTACATGCGGGCGGTACAATCAATTACCGGCAGCGGCGGTTGGCCGCTCACCGTGTTTTTAACGCCGGACCGCAAACCTTTTTCAGGAGGTACTTATTTCCCGCCTGAAGACCGCTACCGGACACCCGGATTCCTCCGAGTTTTAAAAATTATCAATCAAGCTTTTCAAGAGCGGCGTAATGATCTGGCTGAGATTGGATCCAGGATAGAAAAGTCATTACGGGTGATGGCAGGTCCGGCTTCTTCTATCCAGCCGGCATCTGAGGAAATTTTAAAAACCGCTTACTCTCTCATTGCCGAGGAGTTTGACGGGATAAACGGCGGGTTTGGCCCCGCTCCCAAGTTTCCCCATCCTGTGACATTGGAATTCTTGCTGCGCTATCACCTGCGGTTTAAAGAACCAGCGGCCCTGGAGATGGTGGAGTTTACACTGCAAAAGATGGCGTCAGGGGGTATTTATGATCAAATAGGCGGTGGTTTTCACCGTTATTCTACGGATGATGAATGGCTGGTACCGCATTTTGAAAAGATGTTGTATGATAATGCTCTCTTAAGCCGGGTTTATTTGCAGGCTTACCGGGTGACCGGCCGTCAGGATTTTGCGGATGTGGCGGCGGAGACAATGGATTATGTTTTAAGGGAGATGCAATCCGCTGAAGGTGGGTTTTACAGTACTCAGGATGCTGATTCGGAAGGTCAGGAAGGTAAATTTTACACCTGGCCGGCAGTAGAGATTGAGCAGTTTTTGGAACCGCCGGAGTCAGGCGTTTTCTCCAATTACTTTGGAGTCAGCCGGCAAGGCAATTTTGACGGTTCGAACATTCTGCACATCACCCCGGCGGGTCCATTTCCGGGAAATCTCAAGGGCCTCAAAAGCAAATTACTGGCGGCACGCGGGAAGCGCGTAAAACCGGCGCGTGATGAAAAGATCATAGCTGCCTGGAACGGGTTGATGTTAACGGCTCTGGCTGAGGCGGCCGTGGTCTTGGAACGACCGGACTATTTAAGCGCTGCGATAGCTAACGCCGGTTTTTTAACGCGCCAAATGATCTCCGGCGCACGATTGCAGCATGTGTATAAAGATGGGGCGTCCGATATTGAAGGTTTTTTGGATGACTATGCGGCCGTAATTGAAGGATTATTAGCCGTACACAAAGCAACAATGTATTCCGGATGGCTGTTAGCGGCCATTGACCTGTGCCAGTCTATGGTCCAACAATTTCTGGATGCAAATGACTGGTTGTATGATACTCAGGATGGCCAAAACGATTTGATTGTACGTCCACGCAACACTGTTGACGGGGCTACTCCCAGCGGAGTGGCTCTGGCAGTTGGCGTGTTAATGAAGATGTCAGTTATCAGCGGACGGTCTGATTACCGGGTAATTGCGGAAAAGAACCTGGCTCTGCAACAGCAGGATTTTGGAGGTTACCCGCTGGGACACAGTTACTGGTTGTGTAATCTGGATTTCCATTTAACTGAACCTCTGGAGGTGGTGATTGCCGGAGATCCGGTTTCCCGCACCACTCAGGAACTGGCTGCTGTTGTCAATTCCAGATGGTTGCCGAATTTGATTTTGGTTGCTTTTCAACCTGGAGTATCTCCTCTTCTGGACCAATTGCCTATTTTTGCCGGGAGGCAGTTGGTGGATGGAAAAACAGCGGCCTACGTCTGCCGTAATGGCAGTTGCCGGGTGCCTGTTGGAAGCGCGGCAGATTTGAAAAATGAACTTGAGGAATAAAGCTTGAACTTATTTGGGGGCTTGAACAGGGCGGTTTTCCACCTTGACCTGGCATAGTTTTTCCCATTCATCACGGTGGATGGACATTAAAATGAAGGTATAGTTGTCTCTGTCCAGTGTGCCGTATTCCTGGAATCCGCATTTTTTAAAGCAACTATGCGCTCTTTTATTCCAGTCGAGAGTTGTCAAATAGACACGGTCCAGAGTAGTGCGCTTAAAAATATGGTCTAACAGCGTATTGACCGTCTCGGTGCCGTAACCTTTATTCCAATATTCCCGGTTGCCGATCATGATGCCCAGTTCGGTCTTGCCTTCAGCCGGGTTCAAATTATAATAAACACAATTGCCGATGTGTTCACCATCCAGGGTTTCAACCGCAAACTCGTGGCGGCTGGAACTGGGATAGCACAGATCGAAGGTGTATTCAGACAAGAAATGCTGATATGACATCGTCAGAGGTTCAGCCGCATCCAGGCGGGCTAGTTCGCAGTCGGTTTGCCATGAGAAATCATCCCTGGCATCGGAGATTCTTTTATGGCGTATTCTGATTCGAGGTTCAGTATTATTATCCGGCATAGGCTTATTTAAACAGCTCATCCGATTCAGTTTCAATCTGCTGAAGGGCTTGCTGAGCGGCATCAATGATGACTTCATCGTCACTTTTGAGGCATTTTTGCAAAAAACTTTCGGCTTTGACTCCGCCAATTTTTCCCAGGGCCAAAATCGCCGCCTGCTGGACTTCCAAATCTTGATCCTGAGCCAACTTAATCAGGTGTGGAACGGCTTCCTCGTCGCATATTTCTCCACAGGCTGTGGCGGCTTCATAACGGCTTTCCGGCTCAGGGTTTGAGAGCTCTTTAATCAGGATGGGCAGCCAGGCAGAGTCACAATTCCGTCCCATGGCATATAAAGCGCTATTCTTAACTTTGATATCGGGGTTTTTGTAGCCCAGATTAATGGCCTCTTTGATCTCGGGTAATGATAGGGGGGCAGCCGCTTCCAGCGCTCGCCGCCATACCTCCATGGGTTTATTACGATCAGCCAGGATAGTGGTTAATGCCTGTGAAATGCGGCTGGAGCTGGATGGCCCCAGTTTTTTCAATTCAGCCAGCATGGCATATTTGCGCAGAGCTTTAGCCGCCGCCGCTTGAACGATTTCAGAGGTGTCTTCGTTCAACATGCGGATAAAATAAGTGATCA
>DAOUAU010000025.1:0-2529 GCA_034433195.1 Dehalococcoidales bacterium | reverse complement strand
GGCCAACTTGAAGGAACAAAGTAAATATTACAAATTGCTTGAAGGTGCTCCCATAATCTATATCTTGTTACTTTCGAACAAACATCGGGATGTGGGCAACCGCCTTGTTTGAGTAGAAAGGACTGATATTAATAAACTATGTTTTTTTGGGCGTCTTCAAACTCCTGGTCATGACCTGTCTTTTCCAAAATAACCCCAGTTATCGCTTCACTTTTAATAGTAAATCGATCGTATGGAATGCTGCTGCCGTTTTTTTCTGTACCGCTGCATTCTTGACCAATCCATGTGTCTGCCAGGTATTCTCCATCTGGTACAATCAGTGTCATGTTTGTTACATCCACGTATTTGGTACTTCCCCACATCGTCGGTTTACCAGCCGGGAAAGCACCGGTAAATCCATTAGCAAAATAGGAGCCTGCTTTAAATTTTATTTTGTCTCCCGGTAGACCGATCACTTTAGTAAGATGGAACTTTGGCCCCATCGCCATGCAATCACTATTGTTTAATTGCCAATCATATTGAACGATATCTCCAGGCTTCGGTTTCCGCTGGGTATCTACTAATACAATATCTCCCACTTCATAACCATAACCGCCTGCAATCAAGGTTATTTGCTTAAACTGCCCTGAGGCTGGTGCAAAGAAATTCAGGCCGTGTTCCATGGCATAGTTTTTAATATTATCGATGATATCCTGAGGCGGGAGTGTGAGTTTGTCACCCTTGAATACGAATGCTGCATCACGCCAACTGACCCATTCACCAGACGGAACCTTGTCGATGGCAGCTTTAATGGCATCCACACCTGTACAGCGGATATTTACCCACCCCGTTTCAGAAATAAAATATTCGCCGGAAATTATTTCTTCCAGCGTCTTGTTGCGGTTGGTACCGGTTATCAGGGTAAAGTGCCATTGGCCGTTGTCTTGCCACGAATAAAGCTCGTATCCTTTCATGGAACGAGGCAGAGCGTCTACTTCGGATAGCGTTAAGGATTTAATCAACTTGCCGGCTTTCTGAAAAGCACTGATGATTTCCGGTTGATTCCTGGGGTCTTCACCCCTGTAAAAAGATGAGGAAGGATATCCAGGTTCAAGAGTGATGATATTAGGCCTGGATAAACTGTACGGCTTCCAGATGGTCACCCCGTCAAATGATTGCGAGGATATCGGAGTCCAGAAAGCACCCCAATATACACGGTTCTTATCAACGCAGACAATAAAGGACTTTCCACTGGTGGGCACTTGCAATTGAAAGATACGCTTAAACGCCGTGTCGGTCAGTTTTAACTCGTGAGTTTGAGCGTTATAGGTGATGATATCCTGGAGGGATATTATTGGCTGATCGGCGATATCGACATGGCTAAGCATTTTCATCTTCTCGGGAGAAATATCATCCCGGGTTAAATAAATAGCAAAACCTTCACCATGACTTTTGCTACAGGCCATAAAAGTAAAGAGCAGAATAACCAAAAATACAAATATACCAGTCATTATGATTCTAGACATCTCGATAGCCGTCTCTTTTTGTATTTTCTGAATATTATAACGCAACAACTTTGGTTTAGTTATGTACATATCCCACAGACGAAACAATTCTTCCGAATTTCACAATCTGAATGCTTATCAATCCGGCAACAAATTCATAAACATTTTTTTCCCATAAAATAAGCCTATAAAGTACTAATCAACAAATGCGAATGTCGATTATGCTATAATATATATTAAATAAAAAAGGAGGATTTTCGAAATGGCTTACAAATTTGAAGTTTATAAAGATGCAAAAGGTGAATTTCGCTGGCGGTTAGTCGCTACCAACGGCCAAACCATCGCTACTGGTGGAGACGGCTACAAAGCTAAGGATAGCGTCAAAGCTGGTATCGAGTCAGTAAAGAAGAATGCGCCAACTGCTGAAATAGTTGAAACTGAGAAATAGCATCCTTTAACACTAAATATTCCGCTGTCTTTGAAATACCTCTTCTCTCCTGGAGTTCTCTTTTCGAAAATGAACTTCCAGAAATGGGATGTTTTATTTTTTCTCACTGTTAAACGATATCGTTGCGCACAGCTTTTCGTTAAAGATAGATCTCTTGTTGTCCTGATTTGCAAGGCCAGGCCTTGCAAATCATCACTGGGGCAAGATCCCGTGGGATAATGCGGCGGCTGGAGTGTTCCTGGACCGCTTCTTGCATCACGCCGAAAACATATTTGCAAGGCCAGGCCTTGCAAATATCGAGCAGGGTCCGTGCTCACTTCACGGCGCTTAAGCCTTTTCTCAGGGGAAAGGAATTCCCAATTCTTCCACTTTTTCCGTCAGAGGGATACCGGTTTCGCGGTCCCATCCCATCAAGTTGTAGTAGTATCTCTTCGCCTGGTCCATCTTTTGAGGGTCAAGTCCCGCCAAAATAACTGATGATCCCGGCCTGGGCTGATAAAAGCGCGCCGGCAACCGGTCATCATCATCCGTCAGTCCCTCCCTGACATTGAACAAACGCGCCATGGTCATCGCCCTGTCCGCGATTTTCATCAACTC
>DAOUAU010000024.1:0-6540 GCA_034433195.1 Dehalococcoidales bacterium | reverse complement strand
CCTGTTCCTTGTCATAGTCTACCGGATAAGGCCAGGGCGGTGCTTTGCCTTGCTGGTTGTAATAATCCTGCCATACCGTCATTGTACTTACCTCCGCTCAAATATCAGTCTGTTTTCTAATTTGGGCACTTGATCAGAATACTCAAATCAAGGTTAACCGCATCACCAGTCATCTTTCAATGCCTGTTGCAATGTATTGTGTCATATATGTGAGGTTTATTTCAAGACTTTGACCTTGAGAGAACCAGCCGCGCAGGTTAGCGCACTCAGAATAATACAAAATTTTGGACTGTCTTGATCCCATAAATAATCCCTCTTTTCAGGAATCAGGAAACAAATTGATCAGATGTAATTATGGAACCAGACACCTGAACGATTATCAAGACATCGCATTAATATGGTTGCCGCCCTGATCAACATCGCTCGGTCAACCGCGATCCGTGGATTTTAAAAGAAAGATGAATCTATTCAAGCTTGCTTTCACAATCACCCTGATGATTTTGAGAACAGAGAGAAAACTCTTGTTTGAGTGTCAGTTTTTACCTGACCATTACTATCTTCATTGGGCCAATCTGATGGCCGGGGCTTGCTGCCAGGTTACACTCTCTTGCGTTTCCAACGGCCTGCACGGAAATAAGTGATATAGGCGATTGATCCCACCAAAAAACTGATTACTATGGCCCATCTGACGCCGATAGCCCCCATATCCGTATAACGGGTGAAAATGAAAGCCAGAGGCAATTGAACCAACCACAGCATAGTCATGGATATAATCATGGGCGGGAGGGTGTCTCCGGCGCCGGTGATGCAATGTTGCAGGATATTGCCAATGCACATGCCCATATAACCGGCTACGGCTATTCTTAAAAAAGTAACCCCCGTGGCTACCAGTGCTGGGTCAACGTTAAAAAGACCGATGATATTTTCAGCCCAAACCAGCAGTATCACTGCACAAACTATCATAAAACCGGAAATCAGACCGGCAGCCGACCATCCGCTTCTGGCTGCCTGAGCCGGTTTTCCGGCGCCCAAATTTTGTCCCACCAGCACGCTGGCTCCTGTCCCCAATCCCAGTACGGGAGTATTGATGAACAGTTCTATCCTGGAAAGGAGGTTATGCGCTGCCAGAGCCAGTGTTCCGAAAGGAATCATCAACGAGGTGATGATGAGGTCGCCGAAGGCTTTGCTTAGCCCCGACATGGAGGCCGGAAGGCCAACTTTCAGGATACGCCAGATGAGAGTGGTATCAGGATAAAAATCCGAAAGGCTCAGCCTTAACCTGGTTTTCCCGGAAAAAAAAGCTCCCAGGCAAAGGAACATTCCAAGCGCGGTAGCGATGATGTAAGTGATAGCAGCGCCGCTGACACCCAGCCTGGGAAATATCCACCAGCCAAAAACCAGAAAAGGGCAAAGCAGAGCGTTAACTACTCTGATGATGACGGCTATTTTCATGGGGGTGATAGTGTCCCCCGAAGCCTGCATAACGTAAAAAGAAGTCATCCAGAAAGCTTCGGTCAACCAGCCAGTCAAGATTATTCTGAGGTAAACCACACCTTCGGCTACTGCTTCAGAGCCAGCTTAAAAAGGCTGAATAAAGGGCTGGTAAAGAGGAGGCCAACGGCAGTTATGATCAATCCGTAAATTGTGGCGATAACGAATGCCTGAC
Organism: Dehalococcoidales bacterium; assembly: GCA_034433195.1. Lineage (GTDB taxonomy): Bacteria > Chloroflexota > Dehalococcoidia > Dehalococcoidales > UBA3254 > DATIKD01. The sequence continues at coordinate 4,874 of DAOUAU010000024.1, read as the reverse complement.
CGGCTACGCGTCTGGCTGAGTCAAGATCTCCGCCGCCTACATAACGGGCTACCAATGCTCTTTCACCGGCGCCCAGGCCGTTTTTAATTGAGATCACCAGGAAAACCATAAAGCCGCTGATTCCCACACCGGCGATGGACGCGGAGCCCAGTTTTCCTACCCAGATCATCTCTAAAATTAAGTTAATGGAGTAAAGTATGCCGAGGATGATCACCGGCCAGGACAAAAACCAGATATTCTGAACGATGCTGCCTTTGGTCAAATCCCGATGGGCTTCAGGTTTAACCCCTTGATGCGTATTTCCCTTCATACTCAAACTTCAGATGACTGTTTTTTCCATTTTAGCGGGGGCATTCTTGTCATGATTGGTTTACTTCAATACTCCTGAATATTAAGACCAGCGAAAGGTTAATTGCGCCATTATACCATATTGATATAAAAGATGCTTTTACTTCGGTAAACATTTTTGTGTGAGTTGACACAGAATCCGGAAACAGGATCCCTCTTCAGGTTCGGATTTTGGGGACCTGAAAACTCCTATGAAGATAAACCTTGCTCTTTATTCACCACAATTTTTTACTTTACCAGTTTAACTCCGGGCAGCAATACTCCCTGGCTTAGAAGACGTTCCTGTAGAGAGGCATAGTCTAATTCCCGCGGCTGAATGCCCTTTTTCACCGCTAGGGCCGCGGCTGTACCTGCCGCCTCACCAAAGGCAATGCAGTGGGGGATCCAGTTGAATGCGTCGTTAGTATACATATCCGAGGAAAAAGCCCGGCAGGCTACCAGAAAACCTTCCATGCGGCGGGGAAGAAGCGAGCGGTAGGGAATATACCCGCGAGAGCTTTTGTCAGATGGGGGCGCTTCAGCAGGCGCCCCTTTGGTAGATGGAAACACAGCGATGGTATCCTGATGGATCAGGCCTGAGACCATATCCTCATGACTGTACACATATTCTCCCATCATTCTCCGCCCTCCACGTATTCCGGTCTGTGAGGCTGAGTCCAGAATAAATGACTTCTCAAAGCCCGGAATGTTCCCCCGGAAAAAGTCATGGGTAGCTCTCATGACTTTACGCATATCCACTTCCACGCGGGTAAGGTGCTCCACATTGGTGGCGCTCAGGCCCGGAACCCGGTTATTGAACCACACCACATCCTCCCGGGAACTGGCTATGGGAAGCACGTGGATGCCACCGGTCTGTTTTTTTAACTCGCCCATCAGCTGGTTGTAATTATGCCGGTCAGTATCCAGATAACGGCAATATTTTTTATAATCCACATTCCCGAAGCGCCAGACCAGAGCCATGTTAGCCGCCCTCAGTCGGGGATCGAAGGCATCTTCAAACTCGATTCCAGCCGAGGCCATGATATCGCCATCGCCGGTACCGTCTATAATCACCTTTCCCAGGATGGCCTGCCGGCCGGATTTGCTTTCAAAGATCACGCCTTTAACAGTCCCGTTTTCAACAATGGCGCGGGTGCCCCAGGAATGAAGTAAGAGCTTGATGCCGGCTTCTTCTACCATATCATTGAGGACGCACTTTAATAACTCGGGGTCCAGAGTAGCCGTCAGCCTGATCCTGTCGCCCACCACCACAAACAAGACATGCCGCCAGCGCTCGATGACCTGCGGATCGCTGGAGCCCAGTTCATCTTTTTTGGGATAAAGGACTCCGCCCAGAGGATCCAGTCTATCAATCCATTCCTGACATAACCCGGCGATCTGCTGTTCCCCGGTACCGTCACTCATCAGTAATATCTGGATGACCAGGCCGCCGGTAGCCATACCTCCCAGGTGGCCGTATCTTTCTACTAATACGGTTTTGGCCCCGTTGCGGGCTGCCGCTACGGCGGCTGCATGTCCGCCCGGTCCACCACCCACCACCACAACGTCTGCCTCATAACAGACATCAATATCCCTGGCCGCCTCGTGAATGGTTGTGGCTGACAAGCTTTTCAACATCTCTGTCTCCTCATTATCAAATCTTTTACCAAATCAATGAAAAACCGGGATAGGTCTATGATATCACCTTTAACGGCATGTGCCCTGTGTGGCGTCAAAACTATAGTCTCAGTAAAACTACACGATAATGGTCCTGTCGGTTTTTATCTAGTATCGCCCGTATTCTCTCAAATTAGCCATTAGGTTTTGGAACTCTTCCGTAGTGCCTTTATTCGGGATCCTGACAAAAACCATTAGTCCGCCTCCCTTACCGCATCTATCTATCAGGTCTTTAATAAACTCCTCTAACTCCCTGACTGACCAAAGCTTCGCTGAATGGGGGGTGCGAACTAAAATGCAGGTATGATCCTTAAGAATGTTTTTTGCCCTGATGGCATCCACATATTCGATCGAAGCTATCATTTTCCCTTTTGGCAAATCCAGCAGGTGTTCCAAACGATCGCCAAATTCCGCTTCAAAGAAGGGAACTGGAACATAACCCAGATCTATATTAGTATGCAAGGCTTTTTTTAGCCCCGGCCAATAAAACTTGTCAAAATGTTGTGCGGACATGAAGGACTTGTCACCACGCCAGAGCGGCATACCGATTCTTTTTTGATTGCCTCTTTTTGCAGGATCGGCTGATTTCGCGGCGGCAATACGCCTTTCTAATATCAGATCACAAAGTTGCAGTAATTTCTGTGGCTGGCGATACATATCTACTATTGTGCCCTTCATTCCCCGCAAAAAGCTGGAGACGAAATCAAAAGGAACACCACCCACTCCACCACCGGCAGAAGCGAATGGCGGAAATCCAAGCTCCATCAAATCTTGATAAGTATCACCGATGGTCATGGAAAATTTTTTTGTTTCCCGTCCGGCTTTGGCCAGTGTTTTAGCAAGCTTGATGAATTCAGGAGAAGCAAACATGGGGGTAATAGCCTCAACACCCTGGATTAAGTTGCCAATGGGTGGAAGCTTGGAAAGAGGCTCCATAGCCCCGTACATCCTTGGCAAAAGATAGCGTAAAATATAATCTGACGGATCATTCAGAATAAGGTCGTATTCATCCTCTTTCATAAATTCACGCTCTATAAATTGATACTCATAATCGGGCGGCAGTGGTCCTCCTGGCCAAAGCCTGTTTTTAACGTCCAGGGCTTCGAGGGCAGCGCCGGAAGTCGGTAGTCCAGCGTCACACATATCAGGTTCGAGATCCATCGTAAACTTACGTATCGCCCTTTTGTAGCCGATAGGATCATAATAGGCCGCAGAATTGAGCATGCCGGTATAAAGTCCAGGATTCACTCGAACCAAAAAAGGAATTCTATCCGGGCGCTTTAGCTGAATGAGATCCCTTACTCTGGTCTCTCTTTCTTCGTAGAGTTGTTGCGTGGGTTTGGCAGCTTTCTTTTCAATTTCTTCCTTCAGTGTTTGTTGTTCGCGTTGGTATTGTTTCATTGAAAGCGATGCAGACATGTACCTCCCCTCAATCCTGAATTATCACCCATCAAAAAACACAAAGGTTTGAAATATAAGGAATCGATCTCCTGATCTTCTTTCTCAAAGTAATAGTCAGTTTGTTCTAAAATTCTAACTTGATAAATACGAGTTTTATAACCCTGCCCGGCACTGTCAAGTCAAAAAATACTTTAGCCTGACCGCCAACTATGACGGTAATATTCTGGTTAACCTGGAAAGGTTGAGCGCAATTCCCACTATTTCGTCTTGCCGGAAATGCATTGTCCTGAATGCCGCTATTTGCTCTTTTTTATGACTTCGACAGTTCCAGCATCGCCATTCACCACGACGTAGTCTCCTGTTTCAATGACCTCAGTGGGATCTTGATCAAAATCTGTAACGGTGGGCACATTCGCCACCATGGCTGCAAAAACCGTCAGATTGTTCCCTTCCCGGTAGACAAATGCGGCTGGATTATTTCCAGAATATCGCGTGGCACCGTACCCTACAAAACCACCCGACCCTCTTGGCGTAGTAAATACCAATACTTTCCCCTTGAAAGGTATTTCATAAAGGGGATGGTTTCTCTCCACAGTATATCCATGTTTTGAATCGACGTTCCCCCAACCCATTAAGGGTTTTTTAGAGACCAACGCTTCACCCTCGGCAAATCCGCCGATCACTTTTCTCCCCTTGAGGATAATTTTATTGGTTGGTGTATTCATGAAAACTTACCTCCATTCCCCTTTCCAAATTCCCGAACACGCCGCATCCACACAGTCTTCCATTGTTCCATAACGAATTTGGCATTTATGCGGATGGCAGTGCCCGGTCATGTAATAATCTTGTTTGCAGGCATCAGTTGCCATCACATTCGGCTTGCCGTCAGGAGGCATAACCACTCCATAAAGCATTCCGGGGCAAACCCCGGATAACAATAACGCTCCGGAGTCTTCAATTTTCTTCCTGTATCCCGCTTGTTCAGCCAGTTTATAAGTCTGGGGGTTTGTCATCACCCACATTCTGGTGCGGCACTTCTTTCCATCCAACAATCCAGCAACTTTTTGTATTTCCTGTATATTGTAGTGAGGGCAACCGAGATAAACGAAATCCACATCATCTCGGGAACCGTAATTCATCAGTTCATACACCCGTTTCAGGTCATTTCGGGTAATGCTGATGGTTTCTCTGGGTTGTTTACCCTGGAAAGCCGCTTCCAGAGTTGGTGCTTCAGGGGTAACACCAGGGATATGGTACATGCGGACCTGTCCCCCGGTATTCAGTGCGGAGTTCATTTTGACTAATTGTGAAGTGGTTGGGCGATTAATTCCTACCAGTGCCGGGATCTTAAGTTCCAGAGCCTCCCCGACTGCCCAACCGAACAGGTCATAATCCATATCCCGCTCCAGTTTAGCCTCGCATTTCACCAGCACTGTCGCTGCCCGGTTCTCAGTAATATGCATATCATA
>DAOUAU010000023.1:0-1979 GCA_034433195.1 Dehalococcoidales bacterium | reverse complement strand
AACATTGGGGAAATCGATGACGGCGGTAGAAGCCCAGTTTTTAGTGGGCGAATCGCCGAATTTGGCCATCATGGCCATGATGCCAGGGGTGCCGAATTCTTTCAGCAGGCCAAAGTGCCCGGTCAATTGGGCCAAATACTCTTTGCGGTATTCTTTAGCTTTCTCAGCATCAAACACGGGAACGGTGTTGCCTTTGCCCTTGACAGCTACGGCTTTCACTTTTTTGGAGCCCATTACGGCGCCTAAACCGGAACGTCCGGCAGCACGGCCTTTGTTATTCATGACAGAGGCGATCAGTGAAAGCTTTTCGCCGGAGGGGCCAATGCAGGCTATTTCAGTATCATTACCCAGTTCTTTGCGCAGAATGTCTTCGGTCTCAAAGGTATCTTTCCCCCACAGATGCGAAGCGTCTCTGATCGCGGCTTTGCCATTTTCAATAAAGATATAAACCGGTTTAGCCGAAATGCCTTTAAAAAATCCGCCATCATAACCGGCGAATTTCAGATTAGGTCCGAAGACGCCGCCTGAGTTGGCATCACCCCAGCCACCGGTCAGGGGTGATTTTCCTACCACAACATAGCGGGAACCGCCGATGAAAGAAGTGCCGGTAGCGGCGCCCGTGATAATACCCAGAACGGCCTCAGGTCCTAACGGATCAACACCGCCCTTCTGGTGGGTGTAAATAATCCTGGAACCCATGCCGTAACCGCCAATATATTCACGGCAAAACTTTTCGGTCAAAACTTCGTCGGTGAGGGTTTTCTTGGTGAGATCTACCCATAAGAGTTTTCCAGCGTACCCGTTAGCCATCCTTACACTCCATTTTCTATTCACCGTAACCCAATGTCAGCCACATGCCTCAAATATGGGTTCTTACGCGGTGTTATTCCTATTGTATACAAACGATACAATACAAGTCAATTGTTCAGTTAAACCAAACTAAATGCGGTATCGATCTTATTAGAAGCAATAGTTCAAAGGTGAGTTTTCAGGGTGTTAGCGGAAAAAACACTGAATAGCGGTTTTATTTTTCAGTAAAACTTTTTTAGTTAAGGTTAAAGCCCTGTTCTTTGAAGAGTTTGATGCAGCAATCCACCACCGCGGTGTCGTAAATGGTACCGCGGCCTAGAAGTATCTCCTCCAAAGCTTTTTCAATACCCAGAGCCGGACGGTAAGGCCGGTGGGAGGACATCGCCTCCACTACATCCGCTACCGCCAGTATTCTGGCTTCGATGATTATCTGGTTGCCGGATAACCCCAGCGGATAACCTGATCCATCAACGCGTTCATGGTGCTGTAGAACGATTTTGGCGATTGGCCAGGGGAATTCAATGGTCTTCAATATCTCGTAACCAATGCGAGTGTGGTCTCGCAGCATGTCTACTTCCGGTTTGGTCAACTTGCCGGGTTTGGAGAGAATATCCGCCGGGACCAAAATCTTGCCGATATCATGTACAAAGGCCGCCATCGTTAACCCTTCATGTTGCAGGTCACTTAAACCCATGGACTTGCCGATATCCAGGCTTAACTGGGCGACCCGGCGTTGATGACCGGCGGTGTATGGGTCGCGTACTTCTCCAATATAAGCCATAGCTTCAATTATCTCTTTAATGGTTTTCTGCAATCTGTGCAGGCTTTGTTGAATCTGTAATTGGGCTAATTTGCGCTCCGTGATATCTTCCAGAATGCCATCATAAAACTGCGTGATCCCGGATTCAAAACGAATGGCGACAATGGTGACAGCGACAGTCACCAGCAATCCGTCTTTTCTTTTTAAATTCATCTCCCGCGTGACTTTCCAATCGGTAAGGGTAATTTCGTTTTGGAAAGGTTCAGAATCTTCATTGCTGGCATAAAAGTCACCTATTTCTATCGTCAACAATTCTTCTCGGGTGAAGCCTGAGATTTCTTCCATTGCTTTGTTAATTTCCAGGAAGTGGCCTTTGGCTCCCGGAGTGCAGCGGAAGATGCCCAGTTTG
>DAOUAU010000022.1:0-2955 GCA_034433195.1 Dehalococcoidales bacterium | reverse complement strand
AGGATGATGCGCGAATTTGCCCGTGAAACCGGCATCCTTTATTTTGATGTTGGCCAGATGGGTATTGAGCATGTTTTATTGCCGGAAAAGGGGATCGTTTTACCCGGTGATGTCGTAGTGGGGGCCGATTCTCATACCTGCACGTATGGAGCGATTGGCGCTTTTGCCACCGGTATGGGCTCCACTGATATCGCCATGGCTATGGCTACCGGTGATGTCTGGATGAAGGTCCCTCATACCATCAAATTCAATTTTCATGGCAAGTTGCAGAGATGGGTCAGCGGCAAGGACCTGATTCTGTATACCATCGGCCAAATCGGGGTGGACGGAGCTTTGTATGCTTCAATGGAATTTGCTGGAGAGGCTATTGACAATCTTTCCATGAGCGGGCGTTTTACTATGGCCAACATGGCTATTGAAGCCGGCGGCAAAGCCGGTTTGTTCAAGGTTGACCAGAAGACATTGGATTATGTGAATGCGCGGGCCAAACGGAAATATTCCGTCTATGCTCCGGATGAAGGCGCTGATTACACCAGGGTCTTTGATTGGGATGCTTCTGAAATAGAACCTCAAGTGTCAGCTCCTCATTTGCCTTCCAATACCAAACCGGTCAGTGCTTTTGGTCAGGTGGAAATTGATCAGTCGGTAATAGGCAGTTGTACCAACGGCCGGCTGGAGGATTTACAAATTGCGGCCGGGATCTTAAAGGGAAAGAAAATCAATTCACGGGTGCGCTGTATTGTCATTCCAGGTACGCAGCAAGTTTATCTGGAAGCGATGAAAGAAGGATTGCTGGAAATATTCATCAATGCCGGTGCGGCAGTCAGCACACCTACCTGCGGCCCTTGCCTGGGAGGTTATATGGGCGTACTGGCGGCTGGTGAAAAAGCTGTTTCTACCACCAACCGTAACTTTGTCGGACGCATGGGCAGCACTAAATCCGAAGTTTATCTGGCAAATCCGGCGGTGGCGGCTGCCAGCGCTATCGCGGGGAGGATTGTCTCTCCGGAAGAATTGTAAAAGATGAAAAATCAGAACAAATTTTGCAGCTAACCTTTTTGAAGAGTGAGATCGTGGAGGCGTTGATGTTATTAAAAGGTCAGGTTTTTAAATACGGTTCTAATGTTGATACTGATGTCATTATTCCCGCCCGTTATCTGAATGTCTCTGAGGCCTCCGAGTTGGCCAGGCATTGCATGGAGGATATTGACCCTCAATTTGTTCGAAAGGTCAAAAAAGGCGATATAATCATGGCAGACAACAATTTTGGCTGCGGTTCGTCCCGTGAACATGCTCCTCTGTCCATTAAAACGGCTGGAGTTTCATGCGTTATAGCGCGCAGTTTTGCGCGTATCTTTTTCCGCAATGCCATCAACATCGGATTGCCTCTTTTAGAGTGTGAGGAATGTGTTGCAAAGACCAACAATGAAGATATCCTGGAAGTTGACCTGGCCACCGGTAAGATAGTAAATTTATCCAGTGGACTGGTTTTCACCGCCAGGCCTTATCCGCAATTCATGTCTGAATTGATTAAAGCTGGTGGTTTGGTGGAATACACTAAAAATAGATTAGCGGGAAGGAGAAGCTAAATTGAAATTTAAACTGGCAGTTTTACCCGGAGACGGAGTTGGGCCGGATGTTTTGGCTGAGGGCATCAAAGTCCTGGAGGCCGTCGGCAAAAAATTCGGACATAGTTTTGAATTAACCGAAGGGTTGATTGGTGGTGTCGCGATTGAAGCTGAAGGGGTCGGGTTATCCGATGATACCCTGGCCATGTGTAAAACTAAAGATGCGGTTCTGTTCGGAGCGGCCGGAGATCCACGTTATGATGCTCCTACCGCCAAAGTCCGTCCGGAGGATGGAATTTTGGCCATCCGCAAAGGTCTGGGTTTGTTTGCCAATCTTCGTCCGGTGAAACTTTTTCCCCAATTGCTTGAAGCAACTCCATTGAAAAATGAAATCGTCAAAGGCACTGATTTTGTCGTCGTTCGTGAACTGACCGGAGGGCTTTATTTTGGCCGGCCGAAACGCCAGTGGACTACCACCCGCGGCCGTCGTGCGGTGGACACCATGTCATACTCTGAGCAGGAAATTGAACGCATTATCAAAGTTGGCTTTGAACTGGCGCGCCACCGCAGGAAAAAAGTGACCTCGGTCGATAAGGCCAATATCTTGCAGACATCCCGTTTGTGGAGACAGGTGGCTCATGAAGTGGCGCAACAATATCCAGATGTTGAAATCAGCGATATGCTGGTGGATACCTGTACCATGCGCTTTATTCAAAGCCCTACTTCTTTTGATGTGGTGGTGACAGAAAATACTTTTGGAGACATTATCACTGATGAAGCGTCCACTCTAACCGGTTCAATGGGCATGATGCCGTCGGCCAGTCTGGGTGGTATACCCAAATCCGGTACCCGTATCATGGGGTTGTATGAGCCCATTCATGGCAGCGCCCCCAAATATACGGGACAGGATAAGGTGAACCCTATCGCCACCATATTAAGCGTGGCTATGATGTTCCGGTATTCTCTGGATTTGGAAAAAGAAGCCCGGATCATTGAGACCGCCGTTAATGATGTTTTGAATGATGGTTATCGCACCTATGATATCATGTCCGACGGCTGCAAAAAGATTGGTACATCGGAAATGGGAAATGTCATTGTCAAGAAAATCACCAGCTATAAATAGCTTTTCTCTTTTCCTGATTATGTATGGCAGAGGATGAGGGTGAGGGTGTTTCGGAGATGGGTGAGGCGGATATCACTATCCGGTATTGATTGATTGAGGATTTTGAGAGAGGTGTGAACATGGTTCAGCAGGTCCTGATATATGACACCACGTTGAGGGATGGGGCTCAGCGGGAAGGCATTTCATACTCGTTGGCGGACAAACTTCATATTGTTCAAAAACTGGATGAGCTGGGAATCCATTACATTGAGGGCGGCTGGCCGG
>DAOUAU010000021.1:0-3878 GCA_034433195.1 Dehalococcoidales bacterium | reverse complement strand
AAAAAAAAGCATGACAGCGGCCAGAACCCAGTACAACACACTCATAATTATCAGGACTCCATTAAACAAAGTTCTTCTGCAGTTACGGCCGCGTTATGTTCACAGTTCTCTCTGTATCTCAACCAGGATCACCCGGAAAAATCCACCGGATTATCTGATACCGGGACTAACTTTTCAATGGTCGGCTTGATGCTTGATTCCGGCATTTTTGATTTCAGAGGCGCTTCTAATACACCGGTGTGCACCACTGCATATATTTGGGATTCTTGCCCAGAATAATATCGGCGTAGATATCGCTCAATTTTTGTGTTATCAGACCGATTTCGCCATCGCCCACTTGCCGGTGATCAATCTCAGTGATAGCCGCCACATTGGCCGCCGTGCCGGTAAAGAAGGCTTCGTCACAGGTATATAGCTCTCCGCGCTCAACCGGTCTTTCAATTACTTCAACCCCCAGTTCTTTTTGCGCGATTTCAATAATCGAATTTCGGGTAATCCCAATCAGGATACTCTCATTGGCAGAAGGGGTTACCAGCTTGCCGTCAATAACCAGGAACAGGTTCTCACCGCTGCCCTCAGCCACACGGCCCCATTCATTCAGCACAATAGCCTCATCATAACCCACTTCAATGGCTTCAGTTTTGGTGAAAGCGCTGTTAACATACTGGCCGGTCAGTTTAGCGTTGGGAATGCTGAAGTTATTGCCCGGACGGCGCCAGGATGAGACTCCTACCTTGCATTTATCGGTTTCAAGATAGCGTGTCCAGGGAAGATTGAATATTAAAAAATCACCTTTCAGATTATGCAGGCGGACTCCGATGGCTTCGGTACTTTTATAGGCCAGAGGCCGAATATACTGAGATTCTTTCAAACCGCTCTTTTTAACCAGCTCAATCGTCAGTTTTGACAAATCCTCAACCGAATAAGGGAGAGAGATTTTTAAGGCTTTGCAGCCATCCAACAAGCGTTCATAATGTTCTCTCAAGCGAAAAATATAAACTTGCTGTTGTTCTTTGTTCCAGCTTCCCCGGATGCCTTCAAACACCCCGGTGCCGTAGTGCATGAAATTGGTCATGACGCTCATTTTAGCTTCTGTTAGCGGCATGAATTGCTGATTGTAAAAAGCATAGTTCGGCATAACTTTCTTGTCCTTGTTCTGAATTTTTAGGATAAGCACATTATAAAGCCAGATGGGCAGCAAGTCAAAATCAAAAAACCCTTTTCAGGCACTGGCCGTATTTCAGTTTATTACCCAGAGCGCTCTTTGAATAATGAAACAGAGCCAAAGTTGCTTCAACCGGGGATCTTCATCGCTTTCATCAAGCACAGAATCTCGCAGGCTTCTTCCAGTCCGGTAGTAAAATCATAGGCCTCATCCATAATCTGGCCAATGGCAAAACTGCCGTGCCCGCGAACCACCACGATGCGGTTGGTTTTTAAAGATTCCGCAATAATATCGGCCAGTCCTCCCGGCTTCACTTCCATGTCCCATCCCAGCACGGGTACTTTACCCAGAGCACCAAAATTCTCAAGATGCTCTGAGGCGATCACTTTTTCAGCCATTGACAGAGCAGTTAAATGGGGCGGGTGGGCATGCACAATGGCTTTGGCCTGGGTCTGCTGATATATCGCCCGGTGAACGGGTAATTCTGTTGAAGCCAGAGGCGTAACGCGATCGTTTTTATATATCCCGGTTTCTACCAGGTCTATTTCCTGCAAATCTCCCAGGTTACTGCCGCGGCGAGTGATAATCAAGTGCTCACCCATGCGGATGCTGAGATTGCCGCTGGAAGAAGATACTAATCCACGGCTGAACAGCGCCCTGCCGACGTTTTGGAATTGGTTAATAAACATAGTTTTCCTTCCGGGTTAATTTGAGAATAGTAACAAACAATATAAATCTAGGCTGTTTAGCCTGAAAATGCAAATCCCGGAGTTATGTTAAATTTGGCGGATAACGGCTACTACTTTGCCCTGGATTTCTATGTTTTCGGGGTCAACATAGAATGGTCTCATTTGCTGGTTGGCAGGCTGCAAGCGGACCCGTTCGGGACCACAGAAGACTTTCTTGAGGGTGGCTCTTTTTTCATTTTTCAGCCAGACCGCCGCCATTTCACCATTTTCAACGGTGTTGGTATATTGCAACAGGACCACATCACCATCATTTATGAGAGCATCAATCATGGATAAACCTTTCACTTTCAATGCGTAAATGTCTTTTTTCCCGCGCACTAATTCCTCAGAAATCTCAATGGTATCAGAGGCAGCGATGGTGCTCCAGCTTTCGGACGAAGGAACGGGAATCGGTTCTCCAGCGGCGATTTGGCCAATGACAGGCACCGATATCTGGTTGGCGCGGCCTGATAACGCCTGAAGCAGCTCTATTCCTCTGGAGACCTCACGGTGACGCCGGATGTAACCATTTTTCTCAAGTATGCAGAGATTGTAATCAGCGACTGAAGTGGAACTGATACCGCAACCATGGACAATGTCGCGGATAGTGGGGGGATACGCTTTGTCTAACAAAAACTCCCGAATAAATCCCAATATCTTCTGTTGCTTGGGCGATAATGTCCCTATCATCAATATACTTTCCCGGATAGTCCCACACTGAGAACTAATGTTCTATGATGTGAGAGTATATTATCACAGGCAGGTTTGTCAATACCAGGTCCATAAACCAGATCCGGAATTTCTTCGGGGGAAATCAACCCCGGTGATAAAACCGCCGTTTAAGCTTTTTTGACTGAAGCCTGGTTGAGCTTTTTCATCAGTCTGGATTTACGGCGAGCAACAGCATTGGGGTGAGAAACACCTTTATTTCCTTCCTTATCCAGGCTGGTGATGGCTTTTTTTACTTCGGCCTTGGCTGCATCCAGTTTGCCGGAGGCAATCAAATTCTCAGCTTTAGTGACTTCGGTTTTAACTCTGCTGCGGGCGGCCTTGTTGCGGGCTTGTCTTCTTTCCGCCGCACGCATTTCTTTTTCGGCAGTCTTAGTAGTCGGCAAAATTATCCTCCTGATCCGGGTCTCCCGGGAATAATCCAAAATTCATTAATCCGCGTTCCAGAAGAAACTCCCTTAATTGCGGGCTTTTTACTTCCATCTCCTTTTATTTTTTTGGAGACAAACGCTTCACCGATAATAATATTACCTTTGTAATCCTATCCTGTTTTTGGCTTTTTGGCAAATTTTTAAAAACCGAAAACCTTGACTGAACTATCCTGAGCTCTAGGTTTCATCCAGAATACGTTGGATGCTGATAATCCCCCGTATGCTTTCGATTTTTTCCATCATACGTGAAAGTTGGGCTAACCCGCTGGTTTCAAGGTTCAATATGGTCAGTGTAGTATGATCATCCCGGTTAGCAAAACTGACTGAGGTGATATTCACTTTTTCTTCCGCGACTACTGTAGTAATGTCCCGGACCAGCCCGACCCGGTCCCAGGCTTCCACCTGGATTTTGGCCGGGAAGACTGTTTTAGCGACTCCCCACTCAACTTCGATCAATCTTTCAAGCTCTTTTTCATGAATCACGTTGGGACAAGTTTGCTTATGCACCGTCACACCGCGGCTGCGCGTGATATACCCGGTGATAGCATCCCCGGGTACGGGATGACAGCATTCCCCGAGGCGCGTCAACATGTCCCCCACCCCCAGCACTTTGACCACTGAGGTGGAAGCCTTGGCCGGGGCGCCCGGAGTGATGATCTTGCTGGCATCAACCTGAGTGACCAACTTCATCACGATGGTATGCGCGCTGACTCCGCCATACCCGATAGCAGCCAGAAAATCATCCGTATCATCATATTTGAAAAGCCTGGCCAGTTCATCTTTATCCGAGGACTTGATGCCCAAACGTTTCAACTCGCGCTCCAA
>DAOUAU010000020.1:0-1888 GCA_034433195.1 Dehalococcoidales bacterium | reverse complement strand
CCCGTTTCCCACCGGCACCACGATCCAATCCGGGCATTGCCAGCCGAAATACTGAGCAATCAAGAACACTGTAGCCTGGTGACCTTCAATACGCGCCGGATTAAGACTATTAGCGGGATAGACACTATATCTGGTGACCAATTCCTGCATCACCTTCATACAGGCATCAAAATCCCCGGGCAGCAGAATGACCCTGGCGCCATGAACCAGCGGTTGAGCCAGTTGTATCGGAGTCACTTTTCCTTCCGGCAGGATAACCGAACACCGGATTCCGGCGGCGGCGGAGTAGGCTGCCGCCATGGCTGAAGTGTCACCGGTTGAAGCACAGCAAACATCCTTAACACCGGCTGCTTTGGCCACACTCATCATTACGGTGCCGCCAAAATCTTTGAAAGAACCGGTGGGCGTCATTCCTTCCATGATGATATACAGTTCAAAATCATCACCTACCCAGGTTTGAAGATTTTTTCCGGCTCGTACAATCGGCACATTGCCTTCGGCCAGGCTGATAATCAGGTTTTCCGGCATATACGGCATTATCCATTCCTGGAAACGCCAAACTCCGGAATGATATTTGGCTCCTTCCTTTCTGAGGGCTTTGGCTGTGACCCGGGCATCAAACAACTTCACATATTGCTCCAGAGATTTTCCCGCGGAAGCCAGGTTATGTTCGATATCGTAAAGATCTCCGCACTTTGGACAGCGGAATATTCTTTCCTCAAGCAGGTCAGATCTATTACCGCAGCTGATACAGGACAACCAGCTTTGTTGGATGTCAAAGGCTTTTTTCAATTCAATGCTCCCTGATTAATGCAATTGGAAACTAATCCATTATTTAATATCGTCTCCAAAATTTCAACCCTGACATCAAACCAGAAGCCGCCAGGGGAGGAGGATATGCGGACTAATGACCTTAAAGAGGCCATCAAGTTATACGGCAGATCATTTTTTAACACGATAATCGGTTAGCTGAAATCATTCTCCGGCGCTAACAGTGGCTGCCCTCTCCTTTGTCACAACCATTCTCCCTTTTAATTGCCATAAACAGACGCCGGTCTTATAATTTGATTATTATGAGACATACAGACAGGCGCGGGAAAGGATACTTTGTCCAATACCTTTAACACCGGAACATGCCGGGAGATAGCTTCAGGCATATATTGCATGGAAGTTGGGAAAAGCATCAGCCGCTCCAATGTTTATTTTGTAAGGTCTAAAGCATCGTGGGTTTTGATCGATTCTGCATCGGCAAATTACGGCTGGTTGATCAAGAAGGCAGCCGAATCATTGTTCGGACCTGATAACAAGCCGGTTTCTATCATCCTGACTCATGACCATCCTGACCATGCGGGCTCAGCGATCGAACTGGCTCGTTTGTGGGATTGTCCCGTTTATGTACATCCTGACGAACTACCCTATGCGACCATTGGAGATCTATTAACCGTCGAGAAGTATGCTAACCCCATCGATCGCCGGATTATTCTCCCGCTGCTGCGCCTGACCCCTCGACGGCGCGTCATTTCGATGCTCCTGAAGGCCAGTCTTAAAGATTTTGTGCAGGGACTTGATCTGAACGCAGGTATTCCAGGTCTTCCGGACTGGGAGGTTATTCCCGCGCCGGGTCATACTCCGGGCCACTTTGCTTTATTCAGGCCCGGTGACCGTTTCCTGATCACGGGTGATGCCATCGTGACTGTTGACTTAAACTCGTTCTGGGGATTTCTTTTTTGGGGCTTGCGGATAAACCAACAGAGAATATCCGGACCTCCCTGGTTTTCGACCTGGAACAGGCAGGCGGCAATGAAATCGGTGATCGGCCTTGCCAGGCTTGAACCGCGTGTTCTGGCCTCCGGGCACGGGGATAACGCCTTAAATCAAGACACTGCAC
>DAOUAU010000019.1:0-3798 GCA_034433195.1 Dehalococcoidales bacterium | reverse complement strand
GCAAGCCTCCGTGAATCAGACGTGTGGAACGGGATGTAGTACCACAGGCAAAATCTTCTTTTTCTACCAGAAGCACATCAAGACCACGGAGAGCGGCATCACGAGCGACTCCTGTCCCGATAATACCGCCTCCAATCACAATCAAATCAAATGTTTTCTGGTTTAGGCTCTGAAAGTTACGCTTCATCAAACTTCCTTATCTCATCAGGAATAAAACACCTGTGCCGGAATAATTTATCAGGACTGCCGCATTAGACATGATTTTTCAGCCATTGCTGCATATCTGCCATCACCTGCGGGTATTCCGGTTCATTAAAAATTTCATGTAAAAGCCCTGGATAGGGTTTAAAGGTCTTATCCTGTGATCCTATCAAATCGTAAAGTACCTGGCTGCGAGCGCCATCCGGACCACCAGCTCCGGCCATTATCAACACCGGCAATTTTATTTTTCCAACCTCGCCGATCAAATTAGCCGCTGTTCCTCGCATGCTATGATTGATTGGAACAGGCCCGTGATAAACCAGTGGGTCATTAACATAGGCTTCAATCACTGCCGGGTCCCGGCTGAGCATGGCAACTGGAAGAGACCGGCCTTTGGGCGGAGCCTGAAGAGGCGGATCACCCGGTCTACTAAGTCCGCCTCCGGATGTAATCAATCCAGCCAGTTCACTCTGGAACTCCAGGCAGTAGCACAGACTGATCACCGACCCCATACTGTGTCCGATGAGGAAAACTTTTTGCACCGGGTTCTTTGATCGCACAATATCAAAATAGGTTTTAAGATCCACAACATAATCATGAAAATTTTCCACATGGACACGTTCTCCATCTGATTTTCCGTGCCCGCGATGGTCCAGGGCATATACAGCATAATTATCGGGCACAAAATAATCCACCACATTTTTGTAACGCCCACTGTGCTCGGCATAACCATGAGCCAGCAGTAACACTGCCCGGGGTTGACCATCCGGCAGCCAACACTGATGATATATCTTGAAACCTTGATACCCCTGGAAATATCCTTCCTGACGATTCATGCTGATATACCTCCTTTTAAACGGACTTGCTAGCCGGCATGCCGCCGGCATAGCCATCTCGTTTTTTCAGAATACTGCTAGTATATACAGCGGATAAATATTAGTCAACCATAAAAAAGTGACAATAAATATATTTATGAATATAATATATAAAATAGTAGTATATAGTGAGTATATATTTATCACTGATAATTATATTAAAATATTTTATTAAGGAGGGCAAGACGATGCGCATCAGGCAAAAGTATGAAGAATCAAAAGTTATTGAAGCGGCTCATCTTTTTTTTAATGCCCAGAAAAAACAACGGGAGATTGCCTCTCATTTAGGAATGACGCAACCTCAGATATCTGAAATGATCGAACAGGCCAGGGACGAAGGAATAATCAAAATAGTCATTAACTCCTCTCAGGATGTCAAATTGGCCAGAGGCATTCAGGAAAAATTCCCGCATATAAAAGAGTGTACCGTACTCAAATACAGAGGTGATCAGACAAAAGCGAGTAATGAACTGGTAACTGATTTATTGGGAAAGGCGGCCGCTGAACACTTCAATGGTCACGTCTTGACAGAAGGTATCGTTGGGGTGAGTGGAGGAATGAGTCTAGCTTCAATGGTAAATTCCCTGGATAACCGCAGCAACATCAAGAATCTTGCTGTATATTCTATGTCCATCTGGTGCCGTTCCCGTATCGATGCGGTTTCGCCAGTGGCGATAGTCAGCAACATTATCGAAAAGTACCCCGGTTCCAGAGGGTACAGCGCTCAATTGCCGGATTACAGTTCCGATCCGGCAGTTGCGGCCCATCAAAGACAGATAGATCTGGAGCGGGTCAAACCGGTTTTGGCCGGACCTTCAAGAAAAGATAAAAGTAAATATTTATACATAGGCCTGGGAAATATTCCTTCCGTAACCGGAAACGAAACCAGCAATCTGCGAGAGCGGCCGATTGTAGATTTTGCCAATTTATTGGAGGAACTTGATATACCCAAAAAAACTTTGGAAATCATGGCGGGAGAATGTTGCTTACAACCCTATGATATTGATGGCCGGATTTTACACAGCCGGGATTGCATGGATAATGAGCTTAAAGCAGCTTTACAAAAAATTGAAAACAATATCATCGGATCTGAACTAGCCGGTTTACGGGAAATGGTGAAAGCCGGGACCGATATCATCTGTGCTATAGCGGGAGGTTTTTATAAACAGCGCAGCGTCCTGGGGGGACTGAGAAGCAAGATTTTCAATCATCTGGTTACAGATATTTCCTGTGCCGAATATGCGCTGGCTGAGATCGATGAGTAATACTGATGGCTTTTCGATTTCAGGCTGTCTAACCCACAGATTATTATTGGGGACTATACCTATTATTATGACCCCAAGGGGTCAAAAAAATTTAACGAAACATTTTTAATCTTTACCCATGCATGGGGGATACTGGAGTTGGGAATGATGTTTGGATAGGTTATGACTCGCTGATAATACCGGGAGTAACAATAGGAAATGGAGCTATCATTGCTGCCCGTTCTGTAGTCGTAAATGCTGTTGCTCCTTATACCATAGTTGGAGGAAACCCGGCTCAACCAATCAAAGCACGTTTTACCGCAGAGACAATAAAAATCCTGCTGGATATGAAATGGTGGGATTGGCACATAGATAAAATTAAGGGGAACATGGAAATTACAACTTCAACCAACCTGATTGCTCTGTCAAATGCCGTGTGATACCCCTCAGGTAATAAATGGCTTGCATAGCTCTCTTACAAACTTATATATTCTTACTGGTAAAACAAGTCGGGCTGGTAGGAAGCCCGTATGAAAGTAATTGAAACCACGTTAGTGCCCTCAAAAGGCCAGATAGTTATGCCTGAAGATATCACCCACCATTTTATCACCGTTCAACTTCAGAAGTATTTTTAGTTTTACACTTTATATAATTGAACCCATGTTTTGACAAATGGGGTGCATTACATGAGTCGTGTTTTTAAGCTGGACGTGGAAAACCCATCTCAGCGTAGACCTTTTTTACAAATTCTCCAGGGTCTTCAGTTTCCCATGCTGGTAGTACCCAGGGCATTTCCTGTAAATTACAGGTTATTTCCGGAAGCCAATTATAAGGTATTGAAATCAGTTGCCGGCCTGCCGGAAAAAGTTTTTTTGCTATCATACCTGAGCCAAAACCTGTGGTTATATAATTAACCTCTCTTTTTACATATGGATAAGCCATAAGCCAGGAGCATCCCATTACTGTAGTCATTTTACTGGAAAAGACTTCACCGGTAGTATAAGCCATGGCTCTTAATATTATTTCCGTCTGCCTGGCGTTATCAGTAAACACCAATAATAAGTCAGGTTCAAAGGGAAGCTGGTCCAGCGATGAGAAGGAAATATATTTGATCAAATCTTTATCCAATTTGACAACCTGCTGATAAACTCTGATGTTGGCCCGGGCTTCTTTAAACAACTTCATCGCTACCCCAAAACCACCGCTTTCAAATACTTTGGGACATTCTCCTCCCCATACGTAAGCCCCGGGTGTGCAATTCTGATTTTCGGGAGAGACAAAGAAAGGAGCGGGACTTTGTTGGGCTTCCTTAATCATTTCACAGAAAGCCATATTTTTTTCTATTTGATTTATTCCATCAGGTTTATTGAACGAGAATTTAATTCCTATGGGCTGACTCTGAAAATTAAAATTTTTGAATATTGTCAAATTATCCCGATATGCCGCCATATTAGCCTCCTGTATAATAACCGCCGGTG
>DAOUAU010000018.1:0-2061 GCA_034433195.1 Dehalococcoidales bacterium | reverse complement strand
CCCCAATAATGACAACGGTGAAATCTCAGCCAAACATCCTGTGATGTGTATTCCCTACCGCACCATGGTACCAAAAACCAAAATTGAAAATTTGCTGGTTGCCTGCCGGGCATATTCTACCTCGGACAGCATCAATCACCACTTTAATATCATTCCTTTCTGTCTGTGTCTGGGACAGGCGGCCGGAACAGCTGCGGCTCTGGCACTAAACGCCAACGTCACTGTTCGAGAAGTGGACTACAAAGCTTTACATAATAACTTAAAAAAGCAGGGAGTGATATTGCCCTGAAGGACAACAGGGGGGAGAAGGTTTGATTTTCTTCCCCCTGTCAGAGGACGTTCTGGATTAAGTGTAAACTTGACCGGGTCCCATGGTGAAATGGAACATTGGCTGGGTCTGGCTGATGTGCTTCAGGGGGCAGTGTTTCATTCCGCCCGGGATATAAGCGATAAAGCTTTTGGTTAAATTAAACTTCTCGTCTTCCAGCCATAGTTCAATTTCACCGTTTAATCTGGACGGATGGTCCGGATCGCAGCCGAAATAGGAAATGATCTCATCAAATGGATGAGTATGCGGCGGAACGCCGGGTCTTTTGGCAGCTTCTTCCGGAGTGATTATCCGGGTGGTTGGCCAGCACCACATGATTTCGGCGTAAAAAGCGCCTGGAATGACTTCACTGTCCATCCAGATAATATGTTCAAGCGGAGGTCTGGCGCTGCCTTTGCCGCCCTGCACAATCTTTTGTTTGCCTTTAAATTCAGGCAGTTTGATGTTTTTTTTAAGTTCAGTGCAGATATATTTGCCGTACTTTGATTCAGACATTAAACATCTCCTGATAGTGCATCCGCTGCGAATAATTAATGGAATTGTAACACAATGGGACAACAAGTCACAAAAAATTTATATCAATCAAAAAGATGAAAAAACAAGGCAGGTTTTTAAATGAGAATAAACCCAATAACTGAAGAATACATATCATGTAATATGGCCGTTGGTGTGTCAAATAGTCGAAATCAGGGTGTTGAAATCTGGGTGTTGTTTGAACACCGCAGGTGCTATAATCAATAAAAGCAAATAACACCAGAGAGGTAAAAATATGCCAGTCCAACTGGACATAACGCAGTGTTTAGGCTGCCGCCTTTGTGTTTCAAGCTGTCCTCTTGAGTTATTGGAGACCAACAGTGTCTTTAAAATAGAAGTGAAGCCAGGCTGCACGGAATGTGGCGTCTGCCTGAATAGTTGCCCTTACGGTTATATTTCCATATCTTGAAGCTTGACCTTTTATGCAGTTGTATTAAACCCGAAAAAAAACCCCGCGTGAAAGCGGGGTTTTTTTTCGCAGCAAGTAACACTTTATTTATAGGAACCGGTGGTGCAGGCGATGTAATGAACGATAGGTCTCTTGACATTTTTGATGGTGATGGGGCCGTGTTTGACACCTGCCGGGATAAAAGCGGTAAAGCTTTCTTTAACAGCATACTTTTTGCCGTCAACCCAGAACTCGAAGTCAGCGCCAATGTCCATGATATTGTCATAGTTGAATCCGTAGAAACCTATCAATTCACCGAAATCATGGGTATGCTCCTCCCAGAAGTTGCCTTTCTTGCCGGCCGGAATGGGCTCACTGCCGAAGCCGGGCAGAATCCACATGGTTTCATTGTAGAACTTGGCGCCTTTGACCATATCTTTGTCGACCAGAGTCACTCTTTTAACAAATTTGGAACCAAATTCGTCGCGGTAAGCGGGAAGTTTAAGGTTCTTTTTATCATTAAAAATGTAATATTTCTTATATTTTAATTCAGCCATCTCTTTATCCTCTTTTATTCTTAATTACTTTGTTGAGTTTTTATCCCGGGACTATGCATTGTATTCCAGACCAGGGCCCATGGTAAAGTGGAAGATGGGTATGGTCATATTGTGCATATGCAGAGGACAATGAGTGACGTTCTCCGGAATGTAAACTACGAATGATTTGTTAAAGACATATTTTTCGTCTTCCAGCCAGAATTCAACATCGCAATAGAGTTCATCCGGGTGTTCCATATCAGTGCCGTAATAGG
>DAOUAU010000017.1:0-3478 GCA_034433195.1 Dehalococcoidales bacterium | reverse complement strand
TGATTGTTCTGGACAGGTCCATTTCCGTTGGCATGGGCGGTCCGGTGGCATCCGAGATACGAAACGCTCTTTATCCGCTGGAGAAGAAACCGGTTGTGGTGGGCTTCGTGGGTGGATTGGGTGGACGTGACATCTTACCCGCTGATTTTGAAAATATCATCAAACGGGGCATGGAAATCGCCAAATCCGGCAGCAACCGGGAATTTGAAATTTATGGGGTGAGAGAATAATGAGCAAACAGACAACCATTGATCCCAAAGAAAGATTCGCCCCCGGTCACCGCGCCTGTGTCGGCTGCGCTGAAGTGACGGCCGTACGCATGGTTTGCAAAGTGCTGGGTGATGATGTCATCATTGCCAATGCCACCGGCTGCATTGAAATTGTCGCCTCCCAGTATCCTTACACTACCTGGACAGTACCCTGGATTCATACCCTTTTTGAGAATACTGCCGCGGTGGCCTACGGAGTGGAAGCCGCCACCAAAATACTGACCCGCAAAGGCATCCGTGATATGTCCAATACCAAAGCGGTGGCCATAGCCGGGGACGGCGGCACTGCGGATATCGGAATGCAGGCTCTCTCCGGCGCTCTGGAAAGAGGCCATAACTTCCTGTATCTCTGCTTTGATAATGAAGCTTACATGAATACCGGTGTGCAGCGTTCTTCATCCACTCCCTACGGCGCCGCCGCCACCACCTCTCCGGCCGGCAAAAAAAGCATCGGTAAACTTACCTGGAAGAAGAACATGCCGGCTATTGCAGCGGCTCACGGCATTCCTTATGTGGCTACCGCCTCTCCCAGCCATTACAGGGATTTGATGAACAAGGTCAAGAAAGCCAGGGATATCAAAGGCTCTTCTTATATTCACATTCTGTCCGGCTGTCCCACCGGCTGGCGCTGCCCTACGGATAATGCCATTGAGGTCTGCCGCATGGCGGTACAGTGCGGCATGTTCCCGCTGTATGAAGTGGAAAACGGCAGCTACAAGCTCAACTATAATCCGGAGACGCTCAAACCGGTCAATGATTATCTGAAGGCCCAGGGCCGCTTCCGCCATCTGACGGAAAATGAGATTGCCAAGATTCAAAGCAAAGTTAACGAAGATTGGAAGAATCTCAAGGAACTGAACAGTCTGAATCCCAATAAATAAAAACCAAACCATTAAAAACGAGGGTGAAACTGCTTTCACCCTCGTTTTTTTATGCCTGCAGCAGTCAAGGGCGCTATCTTGCATGTCCCCGGTAAAGGGCGCACCCTTGCGTCCCTCTCGCCTTCATAGAAAGGGGTGCCCTTATGAAAACCCCGGTTTGGGTCAAGGGCGCTCCCTTGCATGTCCCCGGTAAAGGGCGCACCTGTATCAGGCTTTTTTTAGCCTGGAGATGTGTTTTTTATATTGCGTTAACCACAGGTTAAGGACAATTCCGGCAGCTGCAAAGGCTGCGCAGGCGATCAGAGCTATGCGATAGCTGCCCTGAATATCAAAAAGAAAGCCGATGATCACCGGCCCAACCGAACCTCCGATCATCACCCCCAATCCGCAAATACCGAAAATAGCCCCCAGGGATTTGATGCCGAATAATTCAGCGATAATGGGAGTATGTACTGACCCCATACCGCCGGCGCTGAAGCCCCACAGCACGGCGAAAGCATACAGCATCCAGGTTTGACGCACGAAAATCAGCCAGATCAGGCTGCCCAGGATAATGCAAAAACCCAAAAGGTAGGTTTGCAGGCTGCCCAGTTTATCACCGATCAAGCCAAAGGCCAAACGCCCGATGACATTAACGGCGCCTACAGCGGCCATGACACTGGCGGCGGTAGCCGCTGAAATATTGATATTGATGATGTGCGGCACCAGATGCACCATCAATGACAGGCTGGCAAAACCGAAGCAAAAAAACATCATGAAAACCAGCCACATCTGGCGGGACCGGACGGCTTCAGAGAGGGTGAAATCGCGCGCCGCTGCCCGGGGCGCTTTTTGCACTTTGGCCTCTCCCGTATAAGGTTTCTGACCGACCTCCGCCGGGTTAGCTTTGGTGAATGAGGCGGCGGCCAGCACAATGATCAAAAAAGCGATTCCAATTATCATGTAAGAGGTAGGCCACTGGTAAGTGGTCACCAGCCAGTGAGCAATGGGAGCGATCATCAGCGTGCCCACACCCATACCCACCAGAGCTATTCCATTAGACATATTTCGCCGGGCTACGAACCAGCGCGGCAGAGTGGTGCTGACCGGCACAAAAATGGCGCCCATACCGAGGCCGATGATAACGCCGTAAATGATGTACATTTGCCAGATTGAGGTAATCCAGAAAAGTAACACATAACCGGCGCCGGCCAGCAGGCCGCCGATAAGCAATATCTTTTTGGGCCCCAGTCTGTCCGTCAAGCGGCCCCATAAGATACCGCTGGTGCCGTCCATCATGATGGATAAGGAAAACGCCCCGGATAACATGGCGGCGCTCCAGCCGAACTGGGTCACCATGGGGTCAAAGAAGATGCCGAAGGCGGAACGGGCGGCAGAATAGGCCAGCATGATGAAAAAAGCGGCGATTATCATGACATAGCCGTAAAAAAATTTGGGACCGGGGCGCAGACTGGACGCTTCGGATGGCTGCATTTGATGAACACTCCCTGATTGACTGATATGTGATTAGAATATACTTTACACCATTTGGCAGATGGAATAAAATCCACGGGATGTTTGGTGCTTGCCTGGCCGCCTGAAATCTGCCTGAAATCTGCGGTTTGATTCAGGCATCCACATTCAGTATAATGAGTCTATTGTTAAAAAATATCTTAAACAACAGAGGAGTGATATCTGATGGCCAAAATACCTATAATTAATATCGTCACCACTCAATGCTCCCATCAGGACGAGGCCAGATTCAATAAATGGTATAACGAAGTGCATATTCCCATGTTAATGAAATACCGCGGTGTTAAAACGGTGGCGCGTTATAAGGTGATGAATGCCAAATCTCCCCAATTCATCGCCATTTACCGGTTTGACAGCCTCAAGGATTTTGAAGCCTTTGGTGCCAGTCCTGAGCTCAAGGCCGCCATCGAAGAAATGCAGCAGAGCTGGCCGCAATGGATTGAAATCACCGCCCGCCAGCAGTATGAACTGATCAAGGAATGGTAGAACGGCCGGCAGGTCTTTTTGTCATCAGAGCGAACATGACTGCCTGAGCTTTCAGTGCCATGGAGTGGTAAGGCTGGCTGACACAGCTTTCAGCCGCGCGGGAGCCCAACCCGGTATGACCCCGCCCGTCATGGCAGACGCCCGGTGCAATCCGGCGAAGCCGCCAGGCATCCTGCGGCGGCCTTTTTGAAATTCTTGCCGCTTAACTTGATTTTAGAGGCGATTTACCGTAGAATTTATAATGTTGCCTCAAAGGGCGCTTAGCTCAGCTGGTAGAGCACAGATCTGATAAGTCTGCGGTCAATGGTTCGATCCCATTAGCGCCCACCA
>DAOUAU010000016.1:0-3651 GCA_034433195.1 Dehalococcoidales bacterium | reverse complement strand
AGCGCCCCGGCGGGATGGGTATTGGTCACCGCCAGACAGGCCATGCCGGCCTTTTTAGCGGCCGTCACTCCGGCTATCGCGTCTTCAATGACAATGCAGCATGAGGGCCGGACACCCACTTTGCCAGCGGCGGTCAGAAAGACCTCCGGGCTGGGCTTACCTTCTTTTACTTCCATCCCAAAAACCACAGCTTGAAAATAATGAGCGATTTTTGCCTTGTTTAAAATCACTTCGATGTTTTCAAGAGGAGCGGAAGAGCCCACCGCGGCGGCTATGCACTGGTCCTGCAATAATTTCAAAAGGTCTAAAACACCGGGGAAAAGACGTAAATCCTGGACTACCGCCTCCCGGAAGAAGGTCTCTTTATCTTGTGAAATAACTTCAATCAATTCCTGACTGAGCTCCGGCCCTATCATCTTGCGTATGATAAGGTCATTCCTCTGCCCGAAGACGTGTTGAAAATCATCATCAGAAAACTGGACGCCCTGTTTGTGAAAGGCAAATTGCCATGAGCGGTAATGCGGTAAAGCGGTATCCGCGATCACTCCATCCATGTCCCATATCACCGCGCGTAAACCAGAATTAGTCATTTTTAAAGATTTCCTCTCTTTGACTGACAACAAACTGGGTAGAAGAAGCCTCCGTGAAAACATTGCCATTCAGATCAGCTAATTTGGCCTCGGTTTCAATCAAGCGCGAACTCTGTTTGATGATGCGGCAGGAAACGATATAAGTTTGACGCAGCGGGACCATGCGGCGGTAACGCACCTGCATTTTTGCCGTCACATTATTGGTGCCGGCGAACATGGCCGCCCAGCCGATGGCTTCATCCAGAACACAGGCCGCGATGCCGCCGTGCAGGAACCCGCCCCAACCCTGGAGCTTCTCATCCGGTGTAAATTCAGCGCTGGAGGTACGAGTCACTGGGTCCCATGCAAATTTGAGCTGCAAGCCGATCGGATTGGCTTTCCCGCAGCCAAAGCACATTGCCTGATCTTTGAAGGGGTCCAATGCAATTTTAGGCCATTCCATGGTTTCTCCTTAATAGAGCTTCTTGCGCTCAGTAATCGGGGGGCGTCTCAGATACAAAGGCTGTAAAGCAGCCAGGTTGTCATAATCTCCCGCTTCAAGCCGGATTTGCCCCAGTTCGGCCAGATAGGCTGCGCGGCGGAGTTGCGCGGCCGGGGTGGGTATCAAAGCCCTGGATTTAAAAATTTTCTTCACCCGCGCGGCGGTCTCCGGATTAAAATCACCGCAAAACAGGGTAAGGGTGTCAATCTGGTTAACAAGCCCCTCCAGTGTGATGATCCGCTCTTCCATCAGCCGGCACCAGCCCTTGCGCGGTTTGCGTTGATAAACCGCCGCCGCCACTTCTTCCCGTCCGGCGTTCTGGATAGCGCAAACCGGTAATCCGGTACAGGCAAACTGGTACGCCGCCGCCTCCAGTGTACCAATGCCCACTATGGGTATACCCAAACTAAAAGCAATCCCCTTGGCCGCGCTAACCCCGGCTCTCAGTCCGTTGAAACTACCGGGACCACGGGCCACGATCACACCCTCAATGGCGTCAATTTCGATTTTAATCTGGGACAACAGTCTTACCAGGCGCGGTGATAACTCCACGCTGTGGTTAGACCCGCATTGCCAGGTCATTTCCGCGATCACCTGATAACCCTGGACAATGGCCAGACCGGCATAGCCGGTAGAGGTGTCAATGGCTAATTGCATATTATCCTTTCTTCAACAGCACGTTCAACGCGCTCAACAACTTTTCATAACGCCGGCCGCGGGCTTTCATCCGGAAGCTCCTGCGGTTATCATCCCTGTACTCAATTTCTATCAGCAGATGTTCAGCCGGCAGCACTTTGAAACCTTTTTCGGCCCATTCAATAACACATAATCCCTGACCAAACAAATAATCATCCAAACCCAAATCAGATATTTCAGCAATCTGGTCCAGCCGGTATAAATCAATGTGGTAAAGCGGCAGCCGGCCGTCTATCTCACGCATCAAAACAAAAGTGGGGCTCAAGGCGTACTCCTGGCTTCCCAATCCCCAGACAATGCCCTGTGTCAGGCAGGTCTTGCCCACACCCAGGTTTCCGCTCAGCAGAAAGATGTCACCTCTTTGAGCGATTTCACCCAGACATCTGCCCAGTTTCCTGGTATCATCGGCATTATGGGTAATGGTTGATAGTGCTCTCATCCTTCAATCAAGCTTTAAAATGGTCCCAGCCATTCCTGGCCGGCTGGTAATCCCGGCCCCGCTGGTCCAATACCCTGACCATTGTCTCTTTCAACTCCGAGATCTCACCGATCACGCTCACCGGGTAAGCAGAGCATTTTTGCACTGTTTTTACCATCTCAGGTTGAGCGGTAAATAGTAATTGATAGTCCTCACCTCCGGAGAGTGCAAATTCTGCCGCACGGTCGCCAAAGCGGCGTATGATTTCAGATCGAACCGGCAAATCGTTCAAGTTTACAACTGCGCTAACCCGGCTGGCCTGACATAAGTGGGCCAGGTCTGCCAGCAGTCCATCACTGATGTCCAGGCCTGCCCTGACCCCTTTTTCAACCAGCAGGCGGCCTTCGGCCAGGCGCGGCTGCGGACGGGTGAAGGCCTGGCGTAAAACCACTTCGTCCGGACTAAAAGCGGTTTTTTGGCAGAGCATATCCCGCCCGGCCGCGGCGCTGCCCAGCCAGCCGGTCACCGCGATCAGGTCACCGGCTTGCGCCGCCGACCGTGAGAGGAATTTTCCATCCGCATTTCCCGCCTTGCCGATAACACTCACATCCACAAAAATCACCGGGCACCTTGACAGATTGCCGCCCACCACGGCGGTCCCGCTGAAAGCTGCCATCTGCAGCAAACCCTGATACAATGAAATTACGTTTTGTACCTCGGTATGCGGCGGCAAACCCAAAGACACCAAAGCATAACCTGGAATTCCGCCCATGGCCGCGATATCACTCAAATTTACCGCCAGAGCTTTCCATCCCAGATCTTCCCATGAAATGATATCCAGGTTAAAATGCACACCCTCAACCTGGCAATCAACTTTAGCAAATTGATTGGCGCAGTCTCCTTTCCACACCGCGCAATCATCACCCACACCGGCAATCACATCGCGCCATGATTCGGATAGAGGATCCCGCTGTTTGGCGATCATCTCAGCAATCAGGTCAATCATGCCAAATTGGCCAATCTCAGCTAACTTCATGTGAAAAATTATATCATATAAAGCTATCTCAGCCGAAATCAGGAAAAATTTCCGCGACGGCGATAATCCAAAAATTTACCAAAGAATTCTATATAATATACTGTGAGAATAATAAAAACAATATTCAATCAGGAGGACTCAAATGTCAAACTCAATGGAGAATCTGCAAGCCGCGTTTGCCGGAGAAAGCCAGGCCAGCCGCAAGTATCTCTATTTCGCCGAGAAGGCCGATAAAGATGGGCAGCCTCAAATTGCCAGACTTTTCCGGGCTGCCTCTGAAGCTGAAACCGTACATGCTCGCAATCATCTGAAAGCCATGGCCGGCATTGGAAACACTGAAGACAATCTCAAATCAGCTATCGGCGGCGAGCATGAAGAATTTACCGCCATGTATCCGGGCTTTATCAAGACGGCGCAGGAGGAAAAAAAT
>DAOUAU010000015.1:0-1808 GCA_034433195.1 Dehalococcoidales bacterium | reverse complement strand
CAGCCCGGCAAACGTCAGCAGCCCCAAATAGGTGGATTTATGTATTTGTCCGCTTAGTTCTTCCACGCGCAGAGGCAGGATGATGGCGTGCATGGCGTTGGCCAGAGCGGCCAGAGCAAAACCCATCACAGTGATTTTAAGATAGTCCACACCTTTGAAACGGTTTTCTACATCCGGAGTTTTTTCCATATTCTAAAGCATATCAGAGCAAAGGGCATTAGCCAAATACCTTAAGCAGAAAAATACCACTCAGCACTCCCATATCAACATTTGTATCTCTAAAAGTGTGGTAAAATGTTAAGACACGCAGGTTTTGGGTTGTGATTTAATGCGGTACGGCCTGCCATTCAACTAAAAAAATCGAGGTTAATCAATGAAAAAAATGACCGTAAACCTGGATGCCTATGCCGATAAAATTCGCCGCGACCTGGAAAAAAAGGATACAGCGCGCGAAAAGGTATTGCCGCTTTGCCGGGAGTTGATCCGTTATGCCAGCGTCACTATCCGCGCCATCCACCGCCAGGAATTTAATGAGGCTAAAAGGCTTCTGGTTGAAAGCAAAAAGGTCAGAGAAGCGCTGGCTCAGGCAGTCAATGAATGGGAAGAACTGCGCTATCACGGGTTTGTCCGGGATGCCCAGAAAGAATATACCGAGGCTAACGCCGTGTATGCCTTGCTGACCGGGCAGCCGCTGCCCGACCCGGATGATTTGAACGTGGATTACCCGGGTTATTTGAATGGACTGGGTGATACCGTAGGGGAACTGCGGCGCTATTTGCTTGACAGCATGCGGCATGGAGATTTATCCAGGGGTGAAGAACTGCTCTCTGCTATGGATGACATCTATACCACACTGGTGACCATGGATTTCCCGGATGCCATCACCGGCGGATTGCGCCACACCACTGACCAGGTCAGAGGCATATTGGAAAAAACCCGGGGGGACATCACGCTGGCTGTGCGGCAGCAGGCGCTGGAACGCAAACTCACGGAATATCCTCAAAAGGCAGAGGGGTTGGGCTAGCCCCTCACAATGGAAACATCCCAGGGCCAATGAAATAATTAGTAGTTATTCCGTTGGTACAGAAACGGGTTGTGCTGTTTTTCTTCGCCAACAGTAGTCATCGAACCATGTCCAGGGTAGATGACGGTGTCCGGTGGCAAAGTCAGCAGTTTCTCAACAATTGATTTTACCAACTGCAGACGGGTGCCGGTGCCAATGTTGGATGACCCGATGCTGTTGCGAAATAATGAGTCCCCGGTAAAAAGTATCCCGTGCCCGTACAAACAAATTCCGCCCATGGTATGCCCTGGCGTATTAATCACTTGAAAGCGCATTTCAGCTACTTTGATGATTTCCCCCTCGGATAATAACCGGTCAGCCTTGAGTGGAGGGCCAAAGGGCTCTCCCCAAAAAAAGCGGCTGTCTCCTTGCAGCGCTGACGAGTCCTGAGCGTGAATGGCTACCGGGACATTCATGACGGCGCGCAGTTGGCCGATGGCTCCGATATGGTCGATATGCCCGTGAGTGGCAACTAACCATTTAATCTGCCAGTTGTTAGTTCTGACTACCTCTACAATGGTCCGGTAACTATCTCCCGGATCGATAATCAAGCCTTCCCCGGTGTTCTCCGATACTACAATATAGCAATTGGCCCGCCAGGCTCCTACCACCACTTTTTTGATGATCAAAAATGTCTCCCTGCATTGATTACTAATTTACTAAATATATTGATTGATGTATTATTATTCTGATGATATTAACATCTTTCAATACATATATATACAATAGCGTTGACAATACAAAT
>DAOUAU010000014.1:0-4026 GCA_034433195.1 Dehalococcoidales bacterium | reverse complement strand
CCGTCATGGACGAAGGCCGCACCGTTCAGTATCAGTCCTCCGCCCTCTCCGGCGGCCGCAATAATCTTGCGGCAATATTCTTTGATATCCTGCGGCGTACCGGTCAACAGAATGGAGGCCGGGACATTTCCGGCGATGCAGGCCACCCCGCCCAGAGATTTTTTGGCTAATCCCATATCGGTTTGCTCAAACCACCAGATCATAGAGCCTTTAGGCACATCTTTGATGGTTTCCAGGCGGGACTGATAGCGCCCTTCGGCAAAGACCAGCGGCACCACACCTTCATTGATCAACCCCATCAGCAACCGGCGAAAAGTAGGCCAATAGAATTTTTCATACTGGGCCTGTGACATAAAGCCGTCTTCACCCTTGTGCAGAGGAATAGATACGATGGGGCATTCACTGGCGTTAGCGGCAGCCACAGCCGAAGCAATATTAAGCGGAGTAATCACTTCAAGCGCCTCTAAAATTTTATCCGGCTGACGGTACATATCCATGATAATGCCCTGCGTGCCTCTGAGAGTGTCCCCCAGGGCATCAAAAGGGGCGGTGGTGAAACTGCTTCTCAAGATGGGAAAACCGGCACTCATCGCATCCATCCGGCACTGGCGTGAAGTCTTACCCCATTTGGCTAGCAGAGTGCCGGATTCAAGCAGTGTTTTATACATTTTACGCACTTCCGGACGGGTGAAGGACATCACGTAGCCCATCGTTAATCCGCTGAGGGGAGTGAAAGCAGGCAGGTTTTTTAAAGGTTCCACAGCCCCTAAAACGCGCGGCATAAATACTCTATGGCCGTATTCATAACCGTTGTGCAGCAGAGCGTCATATTCATCAGCCTTCATATATTCGCCTTCAACGTATTGATAGGATGAGGAATTGTCCGCCAGGCCATGACCGGGCCACCTGTACATTTTGTGATCCAGCAGTTCATAGGCTTTTCCTGACCAGATCAGGTTGGGGGCATCCACCACATCCATATCAAAGTCTTTCAAGATGGACTTCCAGGCCTGCCGCAAAGCCTTGGCATCATACAGGATGGCTTTAAGGTTCAAACCGGCATGATAAGCCGGATAAAATCCCATCGGCAGAATAACCGGGACACGGTCCGGGGTCTTTTTCAATTCAATGGCGTCAATCAGACGCTGAGTGCGGATTTTATAGGATTTTTCTGCTTTTTGGTTAGCAAATTTAATACCGGGAGGCGAAAGCCATTTCTGAAAGCGGGCGGCCCGTTTTTCATCCGGAGTTAGATTTGTCCACGGTTTATCAGGCATGTCCATCTCCTTGATATTGAGCAGCGATACCGGAAGGCCCAGTGTCCGGTATCGCTGTCGAAATAAAAGTCAATCAGCAGTCATGGGTTTTAGTTTCGTGTATTTAGTATTTGCCGTATTCAAGAGCGGCTTCCATCAATACTTTGAGGTTGGCCGGATTGGTTTCGGTAGCGCCGGCTCCGCCGGTCAGCATATAGCCGCCGTTGGGAGCGCAGGTTTCAATCAACCTGCGGCAGTATTCTTTAACATCCGCCGGTTTGGATGTGCACATCATCGAAGACGGGATATTGCCGCTGATGCTGCAATTCTTGCCCACCAGTTTTTTAGCGGTAGACATATCGGTCTGGTCAAACATCCAGTGTACCCAACCCCTGGGGAAATCGGATATATAATTCAGGCGGCGGGCGTATTTGCCTTCGGCGAACATGATAGGCATGATACCTTCTGCAATCAAGGCATCAGCATATTTCTTGAGAGAAGGCCAGTAAAACTTTTCAAACTGCTTGTCAGACATAAAGGTGTCATCACCCTTATGCAGCGGGAAGGTCACCATCACACCTCCGGAGGCATTGCAGCTATCAATACCCTGTTGAATGACGATGGGTGTAATCAACTCTATGGCGGCCAGCAGTTTTTGCGGCTGGCGGTACATATCCAGGATAACACCCTGAGTACCCCTCAAGGAATCACCGATGCAATCAAAGGGAGCAACGGCCATCCCACCTCTTAAAGAAGGGAAGCCTTCAGCTACCACTTCTGTATTGAAGGCTTTCAGTTCTTTGGCCCATCTATTCATTTCTTTACCGGCATTAATCAGTGTCTGATAAGCTTTTTGAATCTCCGGGTCAGTGAAAGGATTGGCAAACCCCAAAGTCATACCCAATAGCGTGGCATAGGGTTGAAGGTTGGCGAAAGGTTTGGCTACGCCGTAGACGCGCGGGATTTGAACTCGGAAAGCAAAATCAGAAGGGTCTCTGAGGAGATGGTCATATTCGTTGGCTTTCATATATTCGCCTTCCACGAACTGGTAAGTATTGACATTATCCTTCAGCCCATGTCCCGGCCATTTCAAGAGTTTTTGGTCTATCATTTCAAGAGCTATTCCGGAATGGGTCAGACCGGGGCCGGTCATTGTGTCAGTATAATCTTTAAAATCCTGCAAAAATTTGGAATAGGCTGCGTGCAGAAATTTGTAATCGTACATTCCTCTCTTGAGGTCGCCCCCGGCATGGTACAGGGGAAAGTTGCCGGCCGGCAAAGAGACCGGAACGCGGTCCGGCGTCTGATTCATGTACATCTTGATGATTCGATGGGTGCGTTCTTTGTAGAGTTTGGCGGCTTTTTGGCTCTTGAATTTAATCGCTTGAGGATTCAAATAAGGCTCAAGTCTTTTTGCCCGCTTTTCATCCGGGGTCATTTCCGACCATTGTTTTTCCATAATAGCTAACGCTCCTTCAGATATTTCAATAATTTAACCAACCGGGGGAGAGACTAAACAGACATAATATCCCAACAGCCTCGCCTTTCCGATGGTTTACAGTATAACATGAAAGGATATTTACACCAACTTTAATAGTTAACGAAAGAGGAGTAACCCGGTTATAAAAAAGGAGGTTTCAGCGAACAGGATGAAAATGTCTGCTTAAATAAATAAAGGAGAGAGATAATGAGGTCAAAATCAACGCTGGAAATAATTAAGACCTGCCGCAGTATTCGCAAATTTAAATCTGCCCAAATTCCCTATGCTGATTTACAGGAAATTGTTGAGTGCGAACCGTAAGCGCCCAACGGCATGAATCAGCAAAAATGGCAGTTCAGCGTCATTCAAGAATAATCAATGAGCGACCGCACGATGAATACCATAAAGAGAAGGTGTTGAACCCGGGCAATGAGATTTTTGTCAAAAGCACCAAAAATCCGGCCTTCAACGTTTTTTACCGGATTGTCGAAGCTCAGTCCAAGGCGGGCGGATGGCGTGTGCCGGAAAACGAGTTGAATGGACTGGCTTTATGGGGCGGATTCCCGGGTGGCTGGGCAGGACGGACGATGTTCCGGCATAATACTCAAAAGGGCTATTTTGTCTTGGTATTGGCGCTTAGTTCAGTGATTCACCTGGGGCTGGCTGATTGGTTGTTTTTTCCGGTTAACCGGGGCTGCTTACGGATAAAATACGGGGATGAGGTTTAACGATGGCGTCTAACATTGAATTCGTAGAATATCTACGTGAACAAATCGGTAATGCGGGAGTTATTTCATATATCAGGATGCTCGTTGATTTGGAATAAATTATTTTCGCTCATCTAAAATTTACTGAAAGTGGCAAGGTTGCTTGATCAATACTGTTAGCGGGAAAGGGAGTCATAATGGCTCTCAACAGTGTTAAAGAAGATGCGGCAGCAATAGATAAAAGGCAGTTGACAAGAAAAAAGGTCAAATATCTGATAAGTTGATCAAAGTGACCGGTGGTCACCCTTTTTGTTTTTTCAGGTGTTTAACAATCAATATCACGCTGATTCTGATCATGATGGCCGCCGCAATCATTATAAAAATTGTAGGCATGGTTCCGAAATGCCAGGGCAGATTGAAGCCTTTAAACACCCCCTGGCCGGCAACTCCGATGGCTACATAAAGTGTCTCCCAGGCTATCATAGCTATGACTACGCCGGTCAGGTATTTAACATAAGGTACTCGCAGAATCCCGGCTGATAAAGATAACGATACTTTTAAAAGAAGAAACAGGCGCATGGCG
>DAOUAU010000013.1:0-16387 GCA_034433195.1 Dehalococcoidales bacterium | reverse complement strand
CCTTGACATTGACGAGCAATATCGGGCCGGCACCACGGTTGAAGGTCTGGCCAAATTGAAGACCGTTTACAATACCAAGACGATCACTGCCGGCAACGCTCCCGGCTTGAATGACGGCGCGACTGCCATATTACTCATGACCCGCCAGAAGGCCGCCGAATTGGGACTTAAACCCCTGGCCACTATCGTCACCAGCGTACACTTCGCCATGAACGCCTCTCGCATGCCGGAAGCCCCCGGGTTTGGCATGCAGATGGCTCTCAAGAAAGCCGGGTTGACTCTTGAGGACATGAAAGTTATGGAAATCAACGAAGCCTTCGCCTGTGTGCCTCTGGTCTCTTTAAGGATTCTGGCCGGCGGAGACAATGAGTCCAGGAGATTGGCCGAGCTGAAAGAAAAGACTAATGTCAACGGTTCAGCCATTGCCATCGGACATCCCAATACTGCTTCAGGCGCCAGAATCGTGATGAATCTGATGTATGAACTGCAGAGAAGAGGCGGCGGTTATGCCATCGGGTCCCTGTGCGGCGGTTTGGCTCAGGCTGAAGTCTGCATCATCAAAGTTGAATAATCAATATATTTGATAAATCAGGCTTAGCTGACTTGCTCCGAGGTGACTCTGCAAAACTGGCCTCTTGCCTGTTCAGCCTGGAATAAAAAGACCCCCTGCGAAATTTCGCAGGGGGTCTTTTTTAGTAAACTGGATTTTGACTATGGTTATTGTGTATTATTTCATCGGCCTCAATATGGCCCGGCAGGGACCGGCATCGCCCTTCCACATGAAAAGAGGCAGACAGAGCAGTTCATACTCTCCGGGTGGGACGCCTTCCATGGCCAGGTCTTCCAGGATATAGATGCCGGCGGAGAGCAGCGCGCGGTGGGTGCGGTTAATATTTTCCGGCTCTTTGAAATGCCCGATAGTGATGTTATCCAGTCCAAAAAGGATGATGCCCTTCTGGACCAGAAAGTCCGCGGCATCCGCATCCAGATAAACATAGTCTTCAACAAATTTTTCGCTGGTATAAGTTGCCGGAGAGTTGCGGGTCTTAAAAAGCAGGCGTTCACCTTTTTTGATGTTACAGGTCTCCAGTTCGGCGATCTTGATCTTTTCCCTGTCCTTGATCTCAATCACCCGGCAAGGGCCGATGGTGGCCTCCAGCGGCATATCCGAAATGGTGGAACCGCCGGGAATAAAATGCAATGGGGCATCGATATGGGTGCCGGTATGAGATATAATTTCCAGCATGGACATGGTAACCTTGGCTCCCATTTCAACATCATGGAAACGGTAAATCTTGGGCGGCACGGGATCCGTGGGGAAATAATTCATCCCTTGCTTCAGGGGAACCGAAATATCATACCAACCCTGGGGCGCTTTAACAGCCATTTGATGCCTCCTGTTTTTTTCTGATTTTCTAAAGCATAGTGGAAAGGAGGCTTTCAGTCAAGAGCATCTTCAAAGACCATCACAATGGTAGAAGTACTACACACCAGAGAAAACCGGCTCTGCGCCTGATTTAACCAGAAGAGAACTGGTTAATCCGTCCGGCCTTCGGAAGTCAGTCTGCGGACTTCGACGGCCATGGCCGGGCCGTCAATGACCATCGGGCAGCGCTGTTTGCAGCGTCCGCAGGTCAAACAGCTAAAAGCAATAGCAGCCGCCTTCTCTGGCTTCATGCTGATGGTGGCAGCCCAGGTGGCGCCATTGGAAGCAAAGTACTTATCTCCGAAATGCCCCGCGGTCAGACCGAAAACCGGGCATTCGTACAGGCAGCCGCCGCATCTTAAACAATACAGGGCCTGGCTCAAAATTGGATTCCTGGCTAGCTCGGTGCGTCCGCCGTCCAGGAAAATGACGTGTAATTCTTTGGGACCGTGCGCTCCGTAAGTAATGGTCTTTTCAATATCGCCGGTCTTGGAAGGGCTGGATATCAGGCTGACATAGCCCGGCACCGTGTAGTTGGCATAACGCCAGGTTACTTCAGATACCTTGTGGGCATCTTGCAGAGTAGGCACCAGTTTTTCCATGCCGATGACCGCGATATGAATGGGCGGCAAAGAAGTGCACAGCCGGATGTTGCCCTCGTTTTCAATCAGAAAAAGGGTGCCGGTATCGGCCGCCACGACGTTGGCGCCGCTCATGCCGATATCCGCTTTGATATACTTTTCGCGCAGCAGGTTGCGGGCTACTTCCACCAGCATGGCGATGTCATTCGCAGGTAAATCCTGACCGGTCAATTTTGAAAATAACTTGGCCACATCTTCCTTGGGCACATGGATGGAAGGGGAGAGAATATGCATGGGACGCTGTCCCAGCTTCTGAATGATAAATTCACCCAGATCAGTTTCGTAGACCTCGTTGCCCTGATGCTCAAGGTGTTCGCGCAGGCCGATTTCCTCGGCCGTCATGCTCTTGCCTTTTACCACCAGTTTGCCCGTTCCAACCAGTTTATCTACAATCTTCAAACAATCTTCTACGGTTTTGGCGATATATGCTTTACCGTGGTTATATTCGATTGACTCACAGGCCTGCTGCGCCAGCTTGTCCAGATTGGCCACAGCGTTCTTTTTTATTTGCTGTACCTCTTTGGCTAACTCAATGGTATGCGGAAAGCGCCGCAGAGCTTCACCAACATTATTGCGGTAGCTGGCAATGGCTCTGGTCAGGGCTAATTTGATACGTTCGCTATGGGCGGCATCCATGATTTCCTGACGGTATTCTTTAGCTTCAGACACGGTTTATTCCTCCATAGACATAGCCACCAATTGGGCCAGGTCCAGCACTGCCGTATTTTCGGCTTTCAGGGCCTTCAATCCGGTTTTAAGCTGCAGGATGCAGCCGGGGCACTGGGTGACGATGATTTTGGCTCCGGTCTCCAGCAGTTCTTTGGCCCGGTTTTTAGCCAGCATCTCACTCATCTCAGGGTAAACGGCTTCAAAGCCGCCACCGCCGCCGCAGCAGGTGGCAAACTCACATTTGGTCCATTTGGGTTCGGCCAACTCAATATTTTTTATAGCCCCTATTATTTTGCGCGGCTGGTTCACCAGTCCCAAATAGCGGGCCGTCTGGCAGGGATCATGGTAGGTCACTTTAGCCGCCACCGGAAACTTCAGCTTCAAATCACCAATATGTTCAGCCACCACTTCAGAAAAATGACTGACTGAAATACCGCTTTGACCGTTGGAATTAGTTATCAAATTTTTTAATGTATAGGTACAGGAAGGTACGATGCTGATAATCCGGCGTACCCCATTCATCTTCAGCTTTGAATTTACGCTTTCGGAGTGGCGCTTAAAATCCTGGGCCGCCCCCATGAAGTGCAGGATGCCGCCGCAGCAGGGTTCTTCTTCTGCCAGGTAAGCCGGATCGAGACCGATTTTGCGTAAGACCGCCACCGCATCTCTGAGAGGGCGTGCGACCTCGCCGCTGACCAAACCCAGGCTTTTCAAAAAGAGGCTGTCGAGCTTGACTTTCTTTTGCCAGTTAGCCAGGGTCATGGCATTGTCCACCCCTATAAAACTCTTGTCCATGCGGCGGACAAGTCTCATCAGGGCCTCTAACTTGCCCTCGAACTGGTAACCGCAGCCGGCGAAGAAGATCGTCTCTCCGCTTTTCGGCAAGTTCAAACCGTGCGCCCAGCGCGCACCTTCCTGTTTGGAAACGCCCAAAATGTTATCTTTGTGCTTGACGTTATCCGCCAGATAACTTAAACCGGGGGGTACAAATGACTTATTTCCCATTCAATCAGCCTTTTTTCATCAGAGAGTGTTTCTGATATCATTATCCCAGATTACGGGACGGAAGTGAATTCCGGCACATGACAAAAAAACTGGATATTATGATGTGCTTTCAGCACGGTGTCCAATAAAACTTAAAACTTTCAATTGAAATTCCTTTTTACTTTTGATGGTATGATTCCTTACCTGTCTGCCCAATACCCGACCGTAATCCCCCCGGTTTCGTTATTATGGACTCATCACTCCCCCCATGGTAATAAATCACCTGAATACAAGCTCGTAACGTTTAATGATGTAATTATTCTGGATACCTAATTGACAATTGCTAAATCATCTATTACTATTCAGGCAGCAAATGAATAAGTATGAATGATTATTACTTATATTAATAACACATAGCCAGGCATAATTTGGATATTAAAAACAGGAGGTGATGCAGAGTCTCCAACTTGTCCAAGTTAATCTATATGGACTATATTGCCCCTAATATAAGCGATTGTTAGTACAAAACCAGGTTATTAAGAAAATATTCTGGGGGAAATGAGGTGTGGAGGTAATCAGCCTGAAGTGAAATAAAAAATATAAGATGAACTAAAAAGTGAAGAACCTGATATTTCGTCTGTGTTTAAGTATTTGTCTGATTATTACCCTTATTGTTGGAGACGTCGCTGCATTACAAGCATCAAAGCCGGAGTTTGGAAAACCACCCGAGCTTTCACAACTGGTACTAAAAGGAGGCTATCTGGCCAACATTGTGGATCATACCGCAGATGGCAGTCCAATCTATCAAGCTGATTTTGGCGCTCCCACCTATTGTGAAGATCTAGTTACTCCCATTGATACGCAGTGGCATGTACAAAAAGATGGCTCATTAACCTCTGGAGCGAACCAATTCAGCTCCAGGGTTTCGGCAGAGCAAACCACTGTCGGCAAAGGTAATGAAAACATTCAATGGACCCCCGCTTTGTACTTAGTGGGAGCCAACCAGAGTCTGGATCTAAGACTATATCCCCAAAACCCCCAACCTGAGTTACTTGATATCGATCCTTTGAACAAGAACTATCAAAAGAATACCTTGATTTGGCACTATGATAACTGCATAGACCGCTGCTTCCGGCTGATCGAAGCCCAATGTCAGGAATATTTTGTTATCAATGAACCATTGGAGCATGACCTGGTCATAGATCCAAATGCAACACAGACAGCGGGTTTTGTCTGGTATGAAAAAGCTTCAGCCTATGATCAAGCTGGAACAGGCGTCCAATTAACCGAGGATGAAAACAAAAAGGTCACTCTGAAGGCCGCCAGCGCCCGTGAGTCATGGATTGTTAAAGACAAAGTCCAGGCTCAAAAATCACTCTTCAAGAATGAAGTAAAACAAGCGCAACTAACTGATATCGCTGAGGGGAAAGAGCCGGAAGTGATGTATCCCATTGTAATTGATCCTAATTATACCTTTACAACCAGTGCCAGTGATGGATTCGTTTTTGGATTTAACGCCGACTATAATACTGCCTGGACTAATGCTAATGGAGCTTTTTACCCTGGAACCTGGGGATATTTCATCGTTGGCCAATTAAGAAGCTCACAATATTTCATTAACCGGGCGGCTCTATATTTTGACACGAGTGGATTGAGCAGCAATGCCACAATTACTGCCGCAATACTAAAGTTGTACGGTTGTAGCGATCAATCAAATCCTGATTTTAATCTCCAATTGGTGAATGGGCAGACTACCTATCCGCATGACCCATTGGTTGTTGGTGATTATAATAAATCCTATTATTCTGGCAATGGAGGGATATTAAGTACGGTTGGGTTTGTTACCGGTGGTTACAACGAGTTGAATTTGAATTCGACTGGTTTAGGTTGGATAAATAAAGATAGTCCTACAAAATTGTTTCTGAGAAGCAGTAGAGATATTTCAGGTATACCGCCCCTTCAGTGGGGGATGGACTACGTCGATATCGGTGCCTATGAAGGGGGAGTGGGCTATCGCCCACAACTATTGGTGACTTTTACTGGGCCTCCAATGCCGCCTACCAATGTTCAAGCGACTGATGGCAATTTTACCGATAAGACTCAGATTAGCTGGACGGCTTCCAGTGGAGCCACCGGATATAGCATCTATCGCAATACAGTCGATAATGGAATTAAATATTACGTAGGGAATAGCACAACTGTAACTTATAATGACACGTCGGCCATCCCTGGACCTACCTATTTTTATTGGGTATTGGCTTATAACGGTTATGGAGAAGGTGATTTCAGCGTTCCCGATACTGGCTGGCGAGGCGATTTTTACTATAATGGCATGCACTGGAGCGCAGGTTCTACGACCTATAACCTCTCAAGTATAGGCGATTCTACATGGCGAACCGCCATAAATAGTGCTGCAGCTACTTGGAACGGTGCAGGCGCAACTTTCTCTTTTACAAATGATAGCAATTCGTCACACAATTGGACTACAGCAAACCGTGGAAATAACTTTGGTATAATTATGTTAACTACTTGGAGTTGGTCTGGTGATTCGATAAGCGATTGTGATACGGAAATTAATACCTACTATACTTGGAGTACCGATGGTTCTGCGTTTGACATTCAATCTACGGCATGCCATGAATTCGGACACTGGCTTTCACTCGGTCATGTTACTTCACCTTCTGCCGTCATGTATGGAGGTTTCTATTCTACCGAAATAAGACGTAATCTAGCTACCTGTGATATAAATGGAATCAAATATATCTATCCATAAGCATATAAATTCCAGAAGGAGGAATACCGTTATGGCTAAACGACTTTTTAGTTTAATAGAAATCTCATTTATTCTGATAATAGCACTGGTAGTCTCAGCTTGTTCTCAAGGGACGCTTATTGATACACCTGCGCCCTCGCCTACCCCTGCTACTATTACTAAAACCCCATCTCCTGCAAACCTGATTAGCTCAAAGCCAATTGTACTTCCAGGGGATATCATTACAGCTATATCTGCTGCGATAATCAATTTCACTCTAGAGGATTTAATCAAAGTTTCTGACACAGCCGTCACCGGTAAAGTAACTGCAATATTACCAGCCAAACAAGATGAAAATAGATCCCCCCAAACATATTTTTACACGGATGTGGTCATTCAAGTGGAGCGTTATTTGTATGGCCAACCACAATCAAAGCAAATTGCGGTGCGGGTTGATGGAGGCCGCATCGGAAATATCGTGATGATGGCCGGAGATGAAGCCGAATTTACATTAGGAGAAGAGTGTACTGTATTTTTAGGCCATCGGTCCTATGTTGATAGAGCTCCGGAAGGATTCACCAATGAGAACTATTATTCCGTCTGGTTCGGGGCTTGGGGAAAATACCATCTGAATGACATGATTCTGGTAGGTCTAGATAGAAATTATTCCTTGTCTGATATAGACAAGGAAATAGCCAAAACTCAGAAAAAATGAATAATTACCTCTCAACTAAATATAGGTAATGGCTAAAGGCTCGTAGCGACAACAACAGTGAAACGGTTCCCCAGTCACTAAACAATACCTTTATCTCTAACTTAGGCTTCATGAATGTCGGTCTGTTGTGTTTGATGCAGTTCTTTGACAAAACTGTCTTTGATGTTTACTGAAAGCTCAACTGTTTTAACAATAACCACTCCGCAATAAGGACAGGATTTCCAGCTTCCTTTCAGTACTTTCTTGCACCCTGGGCACAATCGGAACTCCCTGACCAGCTTTCCCCATGATGGGCATAATGTTCAAATTGCCTCAATTTCTTGCCCACAGTTTGAGCATAATTATTCGTGTTCATCTCATCGCCCCTGTTGCCTCTTTTTCACCCGACCGCCACAGCTCTTTTCATATAAACAATCCGGGTTTTAAGATTGCCGATAATTAATACCGCCAACCCCCTGACTTGCCCACTTAACACATTTTGATCGATATTTACTTTTAGACAGGATGAAAATGGGACACTAACAGGCATACAATATATAAACATGGCCTTTATTCGAAAAGTTAAAACCGCCAGCGGAGCAACTGCAGTTCAAATTGCGTATAAGGAACATGGGCGGATAATACGGATTAACCATATTGGCAGTGCTCACAATCAATCAGAACTGACTGCTCTGATCGCATTGGCCAAGAAAAATTACAAGGTAATCAGATATCCCTTATTCCGGAGATTACTTCACAGCTTATCATCCATCTCAAACAATCTTATTCCAGCTTTCCATTAGGTTTACATAGCTTTAAAGGTAATATGGCCGAGACTAAAACCATTCTGCCGGTAGTAAAAGCCTTTTGTACTCAACATGATATTGATAAGCTAACCGTGGTAGCGGATGCAGCCATGACAGTGCTAACAATCTGTCCGCTTTAGCTAAAGCCGGTTATACCTACATTGTCGGTTCCCGATTGCGTAAGATTCCCTACGATATTGCCCAATACCAGGAAACTCAAACCCTCAGTGATCAACAAATTATGGTCAGTCAGTATCCTGATTACAGGATCATCTAACAGTATCGAGAGAAACGAGCATCCCTGGACAGAAAGAATATTCAGAAACAAATCGACAAAGCTCAGAAAATTGTTAGCGGACAAGCAGTCGCTAATAAAGCAAAATTTCTTACCCTCAATTCCAAGACCAAACAACTCAACCAAACTCTTATTGATAAGGCCTATGTTTTAGCCGGGATTAAAGGCTATATCACTAACCTCGACATTCCCAATCAACGAGTGATAGATTACTACCGTCAGTTATTCAGAGTGGAAGCCAGATTCAGGATGGCCAAATCTGACTTTTAAGCCAGACCCATTTTCCATCGTAAACGTGATTCTATTGAAGCTCATTTGACCATTGTTCTCACAGTTCTGGCAATAGGCAGGCAAATCGAAACTCAAACCGGCATCAGTATTAAACAATTTATCAAAATACTTCGCCCTGGAAGGTCCGGGGTGGTGATCATCAAAGGCCAATTGTATCCGGCAAAGGAAATTATTACGGAATCGGTCCAGACCCTACTCCAAAAACTTGGCCCGGGTTACTAATTTGAGAAAGGCAGGTGTCTTAAATAGCCTCGAAACTAAATTTGATAAACGGTATTATTCGCTAATTTGGACAGCAGTGATATTGTGATATAGTTATGGTATAAATTCAAAAGTCAAAAGGCAAATTATTAGTCAGCGAAGATGCGGAGAAGGAGAACCATGATAACAGTCGATAAAACTACCTGTACCCGGTGCGGCCTGTGCGCCAAAGTCTGCGGCAACGGCATTATTGTCTTCAGGGAAAAAAGCTTTCCCCGTAAAATGCCGGGTTTTGATCTGCTGTGCATCAAATGCGGGCATTGTGTGGCCGTTTGCCCCTCAGCCAGTATCACGCATCAGGATGTTCCGGTAGAAAAATGTCCTCCCATCAACAAGAAGCTGGTTATCAGCGCCGAACAGTGCGAACAATTTGTGCGCGCCCGCCGTTCGATAAGAGAATATAAAAACGATCCGGTTTCACGGCCGGTCATTCAGCGGTTGATTGATATTTCTCATTACGCTCCTACTGGACATAATAATCAGGATGTGGAATGGCTGGTGATAGATGATAGAGATGTGCTTTTGAACATTGAGAAAGCGGCTGCGGGGTGGTTGAAGGAGATGATCGCCAGGCAACCGGAGATGGCCGCCAGGATGAATTTTAAAGGCATGCTGATCAAGCAGGAAAAGGAACTGAATGGCTTCTTGCGGGGAGCCCCGGCGCTGGTTTGCGCCATTTCCGCCAAAAACAATCCGATGGCTTTGATCAACTGCACCATTGCTATGACCACACTGGAACTGGCAGCCACCAGCCTGGGACTGGGCGGCTGTTGGGCCGGACTGGTTTATTTTATGGCCGGTTCTTATCCGCCGGTTCAAGCAGCCCTGGGAATCCCGCCGGAAAAAGCGGGTTATGCTTTTATGATGCTGGGCTATCCGAAATATCAATACAGCCGGGTGGTGGCCCGCAAAGAGGCGCCCGTATTGTGGAAACCGTAAGCGGGTGAGAAAATTCTGAGCGTGGCTAACCAACTCCGGCCCGCTGGAAACACCCGGTGCTGAATCAACTTCGTCCAGGTCATACCTTGATCTTGCTGTTCGCGCGTGAGGCACCCGGAAAAGGTGATTTTGTCTGTGATGACGGCAGGCTGAAGGGATTTTTGATGCATTTTGTCTGCC
Source organism: Dehalococcoidales bacterium (assembly GCA_034433195.1). Taxonomy (GTDB): domain Bacteria; phylum Chloroflexota; class Dehalococcoidia; order Dehalococcoidales; family UBA3254; genus DATIKD01. The sequence goes on along the minus strand of DAOUAU010000013.1, from coordinate 6,449 downwards.
CGGTATTTCACTATCCTGGTATCTTCAGAAAAGCTTGACAAAAATAAGAATATTCAGTATTATATGAGTATATGAATATATGGTCATATAGGGAGAAAACCATTGGACACCGATGAACGGGCCGCGATATACCGCTTACATGCCGAGTTTTGTAAGACTCTCTCAGATGCCAACCGGCTTCTAATCATTACTGAACTGGCCAGGGGAGAATCCGCGGTTAATGAACTGGCGCAAAAATTGGGTTTGCACCAATCCAACGCGTCTAAACATCTAAGTTTAATGCGTGAGCATGGCCTGGTGAATTCACGCCGGGAAGGCTCAACCATTTACTATAGTCTTTCAGACCGGCGGATCTATGAGGCCATTAAAACGCTGCAGGACGTGCAGGCGGCACAGATTGAAAAGCGGCGGCGGCTGACAGCGGTGATCGATCAAGTTTAATCAAAGTCAGGAGGGGAAGCATGCCTATTTATGAGTATAAATGTCAAAAGTGTGGTCAAAAATTTGAACAGAGGGTGGGATATTTTCAATCCAATAAATCCGCCCGGTGTCCTCAGTGCGGCTATGAATTAGCCGAAAGGATCTTTTCACCCATTTCTTCAAATACCGGCGGTTGTTCGACCGGCGGGCGTTATCGCTGAGGATAACATTACTAAGGCAGTTAGCCTTAAGGAACAAAAACTTGAATGCGAGATACAGGAAGAAGATATTGAAATTCGTTATCGGAATAGCGGCCGGGGCTTTGATCGGGGGTGGTTGGGCGTATCTCAGGAAATGCGCCGCTTCCGGTGGCAGCTGAGCTGTCACCAGCAACCCCTGGTCAGGGGCCATATTCGGAGCAATTTTCGGGTTTTTACTGGTACTGTTATTCACTTCGAACAGCGAATAACACTGGCATCATGATTTTATCAGCGCGAGGCATCCGGTCAGGATGCCTCGCTTTGTTTTATGCCTGGATGTGAATCCGGAGTTCATGATAATCAGCGGCAGAGTTTTGTCTGCATGAAAGAGTGATGTGCTCTGAAAACTGATCAAGGGCTGGGCTTTACTTCAGGGTCTGAAAATATTATTCTTTTAAATAATATCATATAAGAATGAGAGGAGGAGAAGCTATGAGCGCGCTGCCCCGGGATTATACCATCTTTGACCAGTTTAATTTTGAGTATCCGCCGGTGGGAGTAAAATATTCCCTTGAAAAACCGAAAGGCATCAAACAGTTGGACAAGAGTATAGCCCTTTGTGAGTTGTTCAAGGAAGCCCAAACCAGCCAGCCTTTTTACGTTACTAAAGAAAACATCCAGTGCGGCGAACAGATTTTGGGCATGACTCAATTTCCACCCTTGATGCACAGTGGATCGCTGGGTTCAATGTTTTCCATGTTCAAGAATGCGCAGGCCAACGCCCGCATCTATGAATATATGCCGCTGCTCTCGGCCAATTCAGTGGCTTACGCTTCTTTTACATCAACCAAAAAGATGAAATTCGACCCGGATATCCTGATCATCACAGCGAAGGTGTCTCAGGCCGAAGTGATTTTAAGGGCCAGTACCTACGATACCGGCAAAATGTGGTCGAACAAAGGCACCACCTGTTTAGCTTGCGCCTGGATCTACGCTTATCCGTATCTGACCGGTGAAATGAACTATACCATTTCAGGACTGGGCTTCAGCATGAAGGCTCGCGGTGTGTTACCGGAAGGGTTAATGATTATCTCAATTCCCAATGATAGAATACTACCTTTAATAGATAATTTGAATGACATGGAATGGCATCCGGACTGGTTTGATATGGGGCGCGAAGGATTTATTGAGGCAGTCACTGAGCGCAGTAAAGAATTAGGCAAGAAACTCAGTTCACCCAGCCATTCTGAACTAAAAGAGAAAAATAAATCAGGAGTGAAAAAATGACGCTTTTATCCAAGGATTTTGCCATACTGGATAAATTGAACCTGGAAAGAAAACCGGTGGGGGTTAAATTTACCGCCTCCCGCCCCGAAAACTTGGCGCATCTAAGCAAGACTCTGAATATGTGTGAGATGTTAAAAGAAGCCCAGAACAGCCAGCCGTTCTATGTTACTAAAGGCGATTTTGCCTGTGTAGAGCCAATGCTGCTGGGCTATGAAGATCCGGAGCCGATATTGGTGAGCGGGCTATTCGGCGGCAAGGAGAAGCTCTTCCAGGAAGAGCGGGCTTGCCGGGAGATGTATAACTATCTGCCTTATATGAAAAAAGGTTCGGTGCACTCAGTAGCTTTTGCCTCCACGGATACAATGCCTTTTGACCCGGATGTGCTGGTGATCATGGCGGATGTAAACCAGGCTCAAACGCTATTAAGATCGGTCAATTACTCTACCGGTGAGCCCATTACTTCCAAATTCACTCCGGTCTGTATGTGCGCCTGGATGTTCAACTTCCCGGTTATCAGCGGCCAGATTAATTTTGTGATTACCGGGTTAGGTTTGGGAATGCAAGCCCTGAATATTTTTCCGCCCGGCCAATTTATTATCTCCGTGCCCTGGGTCAAAGTGCCCACCATGCTCAATAATCTGAATGAAATGGGAGTGGGAAAAGCGCCGCGTTCGGCAGCGACTCCTGGTCCCGGCGGAGATGAACATCGTAAAAGGGTAAAAAAAATGATGGCGGACTTAAGAGAAGAAATCGCCAGATGAAGCGCCGATAACATCAAAAAGCCGAAGGAGGGATAATGACGGACAGCAAATCTGAACGCATACTGATTGTGGGAGGAGTGGCTGGAGGCGCTTCCTGTGCCGCACGTTTAAGAAGGGTCAATGAAAGGGCTGAAATCATTATTTATGAGCGTGGTCCTTTTGTCTCTTTTGCCAGCTGCGGATTGCCTTACTACGTGGGTCAGGTTATTCCGGAAGAAAGGAACCTGCTGGTAGCCACTCCTCAGCTATTTTCCGGACGATTCAACATCCGGGTGCAACTGCGCCACGAAGTACTTTCGATTGACCGTGCCAAACAACTGATAGAAGTGAAAAACCTGGAAAATGGTGATGTCTCACATCAGAAATATACCTCTCTGGTTTTATCTACCGGTTCATCCGCCAGTTTGCCCCCGGTAGCCGGAATTGATTTGCCGGGAATTTTTACCTTAAGAACGATAGGGGATAGCCAGAAAATTAAAGACTGGATGGTCCGGAAAAATGTCAGGAAAGCGGTGGTAGTGGGCGGCGGATTTATTGGACTGGAAACGGTAGAAAATCTGGTCAATTTGGGGCTTTCGGTAGCCGTTGTAGAAATGTTGCCCCAGGTGATGCCCAATCTGGATCCTGAAATGGCGGTAAGGTTACAGGAACGAATGACGGCACGGGGAGTCAGTCTGCATCTGGGCCAGGCGGTCAGCCGGTTTTCCAGAGATGTCAGCCTGGATAATATCATAGTGCAAACCAGCACAGGAATCAGATTGGAATGCGATATGGTATTATTGGCAACCGGTGTACGGCCCGAGGTCAGCCTGGCCCAAAAAGCCGGTTTGGAGATCGGCCGGCTGGGCGGCATCCGGGTGACAGATAAAATGCAGACCAGTGACCCCCGCATCTGGGCCGTGGGTGATGCCGTAGAGGTCAGGAATTACCTCACCGGCGATTGGTGTTTGACTCCCCTGGCCGGTCCCGCCAGCCGGCAGGGACGCATCGCGGCGGATGTCATTGCCGGACGGGAAGCCTGCTTCAGAGGAGTCCAGAGTACCATGGTTTGTGAAGTTTTGGGGTTGACCGTGGCAGCCACCGGTGTCAGTGAGAAAACTCTTTCCAACCTGCAAATGGACTATGAGAAAGTCTACCTGCATCCCACTCAACATGCCGGTTATTATCCGGGCGCCAAAACCCTGACCATCAAGCTGCTTTTTGCACCCCGGGGCGGGAAAATTCTGGGAGCTCAGGCGGTGGGAGAAGAAGGAGTGGAAAAACGCATTGATGTCATCTCTATGGCTATCCAGAAAGGCGGCACGGTTTATGACCTGGAAGAAGCTGAGATGTGTTATGCGCCGCAATTTGGCTCAGCCAAGGACCCCGTCAATATGGCCGGAATGGTTGCTGCCAATGTTCTGCGTGGAGATAGTCCGGTAATTCACTGGCAGATACTGGACAAAACCCAATTCCATATACTGGATGTGCGCGAACCGTCTGAATATGCCTTGGGTCATGTGGATGCGGCGGTCAATATTCCTTTGGCAAGTCTGCGTCAAAGACTGAACGAACTCCCAGGCGATAAAGTGATAGCGGTCTATTGCGGCGTTGGGCTGAGGTCTTACGTTGCTACCCGCATTCTCAAACAAAACGGCTTTAAAGTGATGAATATTTCTGGCGGTTTTGTTTCATTTACCAGTCAGAGGAAGGTGACCAAATGACAAATTCTGCCCTGGCACGGGCTTTTGCGGAACTCAACGATGAGGCTGCCATGACCTTGATAAAAAACAAAATCGCCGCCGGAATTGACCCGCTTTCAGTGGTTAAAGAATTGCAGGCGGGTATGGAAATTTTTGGGGAGCAATGCAAGAATGGAAATTTCTTTATCAGCGACCTGATTCTGGCCGGTGATTTGTTTCAGCAAGCCATGCAGCTATTAGAACCCCGCCTTAAAGAGCAGAATAGCCCTCAAAACGGCCCGAGGATTGTACTCGGGACGGTCAAAGGTGACATCCATAATCTGGGTAAGGATATTCTGGCAATACTGCTTAAAGCCTCCGGTTTTAAGGTTTACGACCTGGGGATCAATGTTTCACCAGAAGTCTTCGTTCAGCATTTAAAAGAAACCGGATCCGGAATTTTGGGCTTGTCCGGATTAATTACGCCATCATTTGAGTCCATGAAAGCCACCATTCAGGCAGTAGAGGCAGCCGGTTTGCGGGAGAAAGTAAAAGTGATCATCGGCGGTGGGGTGGTCAGTGAAATAGCCAGGCATTACTGCGGAGCGGACTCTTACAGCACTGACGCCATGCAAGGCCTGGAGTGGTGCAGGCAGGCCGCACGAGGAAGGTATTCATGATAAAAGAAAGCATGACCCGCGAAGAGCGTTTCATGACCGCCGTCAGATTGGGTGTCCCGGACCGTGTCCCGGTTTCATCGATGTTTGATGAATTCACGCTGCGCCAAAAAGGAATTACTCCTCAGCAGCGCTTCGACCCGGCCTATCAGCCTGTAATTTTAGAGGCTTTCCATCAAATCTTTGATGATTTGGGCGGTTATGATTTTCAATGGCACGCCGGCACAGGTTTTCCGTACAGCAGTTGGAGAGGCAGCTGCGATATGCGGATTAATTCAGTTCCACCGGGTTCAGAAGGCGCCCTGGGAGTTGAGAGGGAAACACTACAGGCGGATGATTATGACAAGATTATCAATCTGGGCTGGAATGGCTTTTGTCAGGATTTGTATCCCCGCATCACCAAACTTTCGATCGAGCAATTGGATGCCAATCAGAAGCGGGCTTTTCCGAGATACCTGGAGGATGTGCAGTGGTGGAATAATCGGGGAGTTCCGGTTCACCTGGGTGCGACCACCTTGAATCCGGAGGTCATCCTGTCTTTAGGCCGGACACTCCCCAAATTCACCCTGGAAATGCACCGCCAGCCGGATAAAATTTTGGCAGTGATGAATGCCATGGTGGATGATCTGATTCAAAACGCCGTGGAAGACGCTCGGGCTATGAGTATCCCCTGGGTCCATATTTTGCTGACCCGCGGGTCCGGCACTTTTTACAACCTGAGAATTTTTGAGAAATTCATTTTTCCCACGCTCAAGAAGATGGTGAACGCATTCACGGCGCAGGGTTTATATATTAACCTGCACTGCGACACCAACTGGATATTTAATCTGCCTTATTTCCGCGAATTTCCGCGCGGGAAATGCATTGTTGAACTCGATAGTACTACTGATATCTTCAAGGCTAAAGAAATCCTTAAAGGCTACGTTTGCATCAAGGGAGATGTGCCGGCCTCAATGTTATCGTTGGGAGAGCCGGAAGAAGTGACCGCCTATTGCCGTAAACTGATTGATGAGGTGGGCAAAGGTGGCGGTTTCATTCTGAGCAGCGGCTGCACGTGCCCGGTGGATGCCAAATTTGACAATGTGAAAGCCATGCTGGAAACAGCCAGAGTGTATCAAAGCATAACTAGCTGATCGAAAGTGAGGTTGGTGATAGCTTTCCGGCAAAAGACCGGTGGCACCGAGGGTATTTGAGAGTCCCGACATTTGCGAAACTCCGGCCAGCGGATATAGTGATCAATATCTCAAAACGGTCTTTCGATATTCGGGTTATTTAGTCCACCCTGAGCATAAAAAGAGGGGACTAAGCGCCCCTCTTTTTACACTAAAATCGCAGTTTGTGATCTGGAATTATTCCAGATAATCCTTCAGTTTGCGGCTGCGGCTGGGATGGCGCAGTTTGCGCAGAGCTTTGGCCTCAATCTGGCGGATGCGTTCCCGCGTC
>DAOUAU010000012.1:0-3859 GCA_034433195.1 Dehalococcoidales bacterium | reverse complement strand
AAGTTTCGTCCGTCCTGCCCGGGCTAAGGAAGTTAAGGCGCTGCCAGGATTAATGACCGGTATTTCAACCTACACGGGAGATATTGACAGACCGCAGGCTAATCAACCGGATGACGCCCTTTCAACTATCAGTATAGAAGTTAATTCTGCCGAAAGTTTGGCTAGATTCATTTTTGATATCTCTGCTGTTGAATACAAAGGCCATGACATCCGGGTTTGTACCATAGCCGGAGTACTTTCAGAAAACGGTAACTGGGAATTTTATGCCCAAAACGCGCATTAGAGGAGCATAATAGGCACAGTCCAAAATCCGGCGCCTTTTAAGTCAGGAAGCACTTTCTAAGATGTTAAGACTGCCGTCTTTGGATAAAAATCCAAAAGCCCTGGTGTTAGACCTGGATGGTACACTGTTCAATAGCCGTTTGGAAATCTCTTCTCGCAACCGGCAAGCGCTGGAGAGTTGTTTGGACAAGGGAATTCCGGTTATCATCGCCACCGGGCGTGCAGAACGCAGTGTTATCCGCCGGTTTGACCCAGATCTGTTGGCTCGCTGCTCACTGGTTTCGTTAAATGGGGCTCTGGCCAGAGGAGTGCATCCGTTATCCGGTACTGTGCACAATCCAATTCCACCTTATCTGGCGGCAGAGGTGGTGCGGTTGGTTTCAGAACTTGAGCCGAACGCCCAGCTAACTGTCGAAATAAAAGGATTTGAATTCGGGATGAACCGCAGGCCGGATGCGGCCGTTTTATGGGCGGTAAATTCCGCCACCCCGGATATGCTATTGACTTTGGACCAGGCCATCAAAATGGTACCACATAAAATCGCAATAGGCGGACTGGGTCGGGAATTATCCGGTCTGATGAAAGACTTAACCAGGTTTTTTAACGATAGCATAAGTATTATTCCATCCAGTGACTGCACGTTCCTGAATATTGTAAAATCCGGAGTTTCCAAAACCAAAGCATTGGCGGTGCTGTTATCCAGCCGTAATATCTCATTTCTGGATGTTATGGCCTTCGGGGATGATATCCCTGATATGGACATGCTGGCTGTTTGCGGATATTCAGTGGCCATGTCTAATGCCGCCCCGGAAATAAAGGCTGCTGCTCAGTTTCAGACCCTCAACAACGATGAGGATGGAGTGGCGTTGGTTTTGGAAAGTCTGCCAGGTATCAGGCAGCCGCTAACTTAAAACAGCCGTTAGACCGTTCAGATCGGAGGCGGTGTATTCCGGGGTTTTGGCTCCCTTGGGCAGAGGCCTTTTTCTTCGGTCAATCCACAAAACCGCAATATTCTGAGATTGAGCTCCCAGAATATCTCCCTGATACGAATCTCCAACGTGTAAAACTTCGGAAGGTTTAAGATTGACCAACGATAACGCTTTTTGAAAGACTTCGGGGCGTGGTTTGTAAGCCCGGCAGTCTTCGCTGGTGACTTTATATTTAAAACTCAGCCCGGTATACAACAGTGCTTTTTGAATATCAGAATTATCGATATTGGTTAGCAGGCAGACCGGAATATTCAGGTTGGCCAGGACTTTTTTACTTTCCGGGAAAAGTTGGGGATGAGAACGGTATTCCATTAGTTTGTGAGCCAGTTGTGCACCATTCAGCTTGATCTTAAAATAATCAATGGCTGCTTGAAGTGACTGTTGTTCGATCTCTTTTAATAATTTGAAATTGGCGCCGTAGCTCTCGTTGCTGAGTTTGGTAAACATACTCACCCAGTATGTAATAAAATCCGCTTCTGACACCGGAACTTGAGAAGACCGGCATACTTTTTCACAGATGACCTTGACAGGCAGGTGAATTTCTTCCACCACGGTTCCGTAGAAATCCAGTAATATGGCTTGAGGCCGGCTGGTTTTCAAAAGAGATGATCCTCCAGGTTGTTAGCAGTTACTATTTACAGTGTAGCTCAATAACCAATAATACTGAAACAATTTGACGCTGATATTATTGGCGTAAGGAGTGAAAGCATCGATCAGTTCTTTTTCGGTTGGATAGTTTTTAATCACTTCATACTGTGAATTATCGGACAGCGTACGAATTTGGTAACAATCTCCTGACTGCCCCCTGCGGTTGATGGGTGTGCTGCTGCCTTCAACATAAACGTTGTCAATCCATACCACTTTGGCCTCACCGGCCAGATGGGAATGGAAAGACCGGATCAATTCCGTTCTCCGCGAAAGCGGAACATGAGACCAAAAAAAACCTGCAAATCCAGCCTCGAACCCGGTTTCAATTTCCGGCATGTCGTACGCATCGGCAATTTTTAAAGAAACAGGACATTTCATATAATCCCTTTTCGCGGCAAAAAAAACCATTTCAGAGTTGTAATCCGCAGCCAGTATAGCATGAGCTGAACGGGCCAGGTATTGTGTCCAATAACCGGTCCCGCAGGCAATTTCTAAAACCTTCAAACCTTTAAAGCTATTACTTAAGGCGGCTTTTAGTTCAGCCAAATCCGCTTGTCTTTCTGTTTTATTGTATATCCAGTCGAGCTCTGCCGCCCGGTGAGCGTAGTATTTTTCCATGTTTCTATTCATATTATCCCCAACCTGACTGAAATCAACTTATCTTAACCTGACAATTCATTTTTTTCAAGGCACCGCGATAACCAGATTGGATTCAGAATTGCATACGGACAGCCAGTCGTCTTATAATAAGAAAGTTATGAACAAAAAATCTTGAAAGTGAGGAAATTTCCGCCTTGATTAATTTAACTGCTAAGAAAGTGTATTGTCCCAAATGTAAGAAATTGGTAAACGTCAAGCTGACGAAAAATGGTGACAAGAGCCAGTATAATTGTGTCAGATGCAATTATATGATGTGGCAGAAAGAAGGCTTGAAGTGGAAATATTTAAAGGTTAGCTAAACATCAAGCGTAAAAGCCTGCTTCTATCCGGACAAATCGAGACTAATTAATCATTGATAATATAAGCTCTGCAGCATTGTTCAGAGCTTTTATTTTATCTTATAGTATTCTGTATTTGGGGAAATGAACTATGGATGACAAAACAACACAGTGGCTCAGGCAGGGACCATCATGGATCAGGTACGCGGTGGAAAAGCAATTATTGGATGAAAGCCCGGATGTTCAACCAGTTCTCCGCGACCCTGTCATGATTGAAATCATTCAAAGATTGAAAGAACCGTCTCGTGGGCTTCCGGCTATTCCGGGAGGTTCGATGGACGCGGACCGCTATGAGAATCCTTACTGGGATCTGTTTTTTCTGGCAGATATTGGATTATCCGCTGCTGATATTGGCTTGAAGACGGAAATCAATCGGTTTTTATCCATGCAGTCTGCGGACGGAGCCTATTTGACTGAGATTGGTATGAAGCCGAGTTATTTCTGTAAATCAGCGATTATTCTGTCAGCAATTACCCGTATGGGTTATCAGAAGGATCCGCATATTCAAAAACTGGTTAGCCTGTTTCTGAGTTCACAGCGGTTGGATGGCGGCTGGTATTGCAATCCCGATCACGATATCGGCGGCCCTCTGCAATACGAGTATTCCTGTCCGCAAGAGAATCTGAATATTTTGTTGCTTCTGGCCAACTATCCGGAATTGCGCGTAGACACTCGTTTCAAAGGCGCCATTGATCTTTTGTTAAAACACTGGGAAATGAGATTTCAAGGCGTTCAAATCGTTTATTTTGGGGTTGGAAAACGTTATCAAAGCCTGCAATACCCCGCCGCTCGCTATGGAATATTGCGTGTTCTTGATACGCTGTCATTTTATCCCTATGCCGTCAGGCAGAGCGCTTTTAGAAACATGCTGGCTTTTGTACAGAATAAAAGTCATGAAGGTCGTTATGCGGCGGAGATTTCTACTCCCTATACTGATTTGGA
>DAOUAU010000011.1:0-5128 GCA_034433195.1 Dehalococcoidales bacterium | reverse complement strand
CAGAGTGAACAATTACTGGATAGATTTTGTCCCCACCAAAGGACCCTTCCTTTTCGTGGACCATAAAGACCGCCCGGGTTTGATTGGAGCGGTAGGCAATATTACCGGCGCTGTAGATGTCAATATCAGCGCTATGTACGTGGCCCGCCAGAAAGCCCGCGGACAAGCATTGATGATTTTGGACCTGGATGAAGAGCTTCCGGCCTCCGCCATCAAACAGATTATGGCCATCCCGGATGTCTACTCCGCCAAAACTATCAAATTATAAGCCGGTTTTGCTGATTAATGCCAAAAAGACCTGCCGTTGACGGCAGGTCTTTTTAGGCTGAAACAACTTTGACTAGAAGTGCTCGCTCTGGTATTTTGACGAGTTTTCTACAACAAACGTTTTTCTATCGCTCTGGCATGTCCTTCCAAACCCTCTGCCCGTGCCATTAACATGGCCGCCGGACCCAGTTTCTTTAGTGCTGGTTGATCTATCTTGACAACATCGATGATTTTCATGAAATCCAAAATATTCAGCGGAGAGCTAAACCTGGCAGTACCGCCGGTTGGCAAACTGTGATTGGGACCAGCAATATAGTCACCGATCGGCTCAGTGGAATATTGTCCGATAAACACACACCCGGCATTTTCAATTTTATCCAGGTATTCTTCTGCGGATTTGAAAGCCAGTTCAAGATGCTCCGGGGCATACAGATTGGATAATTCAATGGCCTCCTCTATAGTATCCACTAGAACCGCCACACCTTTTTTCCGCAACGATTCAGCGGCGGTATTCTGACGCGGCAATACCTTCAATTGGATCAGGATTTCTTTTTGAATTTTTTCCAAAAAAGACGCAGAGGTAGAGATCACCACCACCTGGGATTGAGGATCATGTTCGGCCTGAGCTAAAAGGTCGGCGGCACAGAACTCCGCTTTGGCCGAGCTATCCGCAATCACCAGCAATTCACTGGGCCCCTGCAAAGCATCAATATCCACAACGCCAAAAACCGCTTTTTTTGCCAGCACAATAAATTTGTTGCCAGGCCCGCAAATTTTATCCACTTTGGGTACGGATTGTGTTCCATATGCCATGGCCGCGATGGCCTGGGCGCCGCCGATGGCGAACAACCGGTCCACACCCGCAATATCCGCCGCAACGATGGTGAAAGCCGGAATCATCCCATTTTGGCCGGGAGGTGTACACAGGATAATTTCTTTGACCCCTGCCACCCTGGGAGGAATCCCGATCATTAAGACACTTGATGCCAGGGCCGCCGTGCCACCGGGGGCATAAAGGCCCACCCTTCCCAGCGGCCTCACCAGTTGCCCCCACTCCTTCCCATCCACCCCTTTCCAGACAATGTCCTTCTGTTCCTGATGAAAAGCCCGGATTCTCTGAGCAGCCAGTTCTAATGCTTTCACCAGCTCCGGGGTCACTCGCTCATAGGCAGCTTTGATTTGACTGCGTGTCACTTCAAATTCAGATAATTTGTATCCGTCAAATTTTTCAGTATAATCAATGACCGCGCTATCACCTTTTATCAGCACGTCCTCTAATACCATATTTACCACCTCTTGTGGTGTCATATCGCGCCCGAATAGTTCTTTAGAACGTGGAGACACCTGGCCGAAATCCAGGACCACATGGCGTCCCAATTTGGCTTTAGCATTAGCATACCCGCTGATAATCTCCATCTCCTATCTCTCCCCGTCCTTTTTCACAATTTTGCAAGGCCAGGCCTTGCAAAAGGTTCTCAGCTCTGCACTGCTTTTTGCAAAGTGGCGGCCAAAGAACGGATAACCGCACTTTTTGACGAATCAAATGAGTAAGTATTGGCGATCAAACAAGCCGTTGATTCAAAAAGGGTTTCTATAATCTTTAAATTATGGCGTTTCAGAGTGCCGCCGGTTTCGGTATTTTCAATCAATATATCCGCATCATCAGGCAAAAAAGCTTCCGTGGCGCCCCAGGTCGGTACAATCCGGTAACTTCCCAGATGATTATCGCGGGCATATTTATCAGCAATCCGGACATATTCAGAGGCAATCCGCAGATTCCAGCCTTTTTCGGTTGCCATCCGGCAGAGCCCGGCTGTGTCATCGGCCGCAATATCGTGATGAATAGCCGCCACAATACGCACCCAACTGTACTTTAAATCCACTAACTCCATAATCGGACTGGAAGGAAATTGATAGAGATGTTCTTTGACCCAATCCTGGCCGGTAATGGCCACGTCAAATTTGCCGTTGGCTACCTGCAAAGGCATATCCTGCGGTCGTATCACCTTGACTGTGACTCCGCCGATGTCTATTTCAGGCCTGCGGTTGCCTCCGGCAGATGGATAGTCATTGATTTTTATATTGGCCTGATTAAAAACCTGGACAACATGTTTCTGAGCATGCCCATCCGGCAAGGCCAGTCGCACGGATTCAGCCGGCATCAAGCGCGGTGCTTGGCCAAAAGATTGAGAGGTTGATATCAGTACATCAGGCTGACCGGTTGGTATTCTACCGGCAGTGTTGTAGAGCGTGTTTAAAATCAGGCTCAGGTCCTTGTTCTCCAGGCCGGCTTTGTTAGCAATCAAATAGGCGCTGGAGTCCAGCACTTTCTTTAACGGCTTAATGTTGTTCCCCTCGAACTCTCTGCCATCCCGTGTGGACAACAATACCAGTTCCGCATTTTCAGGCGGATAAATTTCAGCAGCACCCCACAGCGGATATATATTGAAATGTTTAAAGCGATAGTTCAGGGCCAATATTTCCGCCATATTGGGGTATTCTGAAGCGATGCTAACCAATCCGTCACCGGCGCTCAGATCAGCCGGTCCGTTCAATCCGGTCTGAGCGCTGGCAGCCAGATAAACCGCCGATCTGCCGTAACACAGATCACGCAGTTTAACTAACTGGCTGGCCGGATATTTAGCCTGTAATTCCTGAATCCAGTCCAGACCGCAAACCCCCAGATCATAATTGCCCATCGCAACCTGGACCGGGATATCTTTTTCATGCAATATTTTCCCGGTAAGTCCGGGGTAAGCCGCTGAAGTCAAATGATACAGCCTGGCTCCTTCCGTATAATCACTCAACCGCCAACCTGCCGCGGCTGCCAGTCGGGCGGTGTCATTTAATAATTTCCCTTTGGGTAATGCAATACGAATCGGCACTTATTTTCCTCATAATCAATCAGCCATGCTGAAGCGATTCTAAATAATCGTATGACATGCTCCAGGAGGTTGAAACAATTTCATTTTTACGAATGTCCCAAAACTACCGGTCAGGCTTTTTGCAGTTGATCCAATACTTCCTCAGAACTCTGGAACTCATATCTTTCACTGCTTCTCACATCAGTTAGTACGAACCGGGGTTTTTCCTGGTTAATATCCAGCTTCCAACTAATATCCGAAGGGCCTTTGCCCCCTAAATCCAATTTGACAGTGTAACCCTGTTCTCTCAGGATTTCAGCCATGCCAAAACCCGCCTTGAAACCGGATGCCTCCATTTTGAGCAGGATCTTAGCAGACGGACTTTTCACCAATGCTTCAGGACGTATTATTTGCATCAAGCGGTCCAGGTATAGAGCTGCACCGGAGGCCGGCCTGTTATCGCCGCCCATAGCCGGGATCAGTGCGTCATAGCGCCCGCCACCGCCTACCTTTTCTTCATCCGCGAACAGCTGGAAAATCACACCGGTATAGTATTCAAACCCTCTGACCGAAGCAATATCAATCAGATATTTTATTCCCAACGTTTTCAAGGCATCCGCGATATAAACAAAATCATCGATTTGCGGTTTCAAATCAGGCAAATCCAAAGCAGTTGCCAAATTTTTAACAAATCCTGATGACTGTCCTTGCAGCGCCAGTAAAGAAGTTAATTCGGGTCTTTCAGTCCGTATTTGGGCAATTGCAGAGATATCCCCATCCAATAAACGGTCAAATACCTGGTGCTGTTCCTCCGTATTCAAACCCAGTTTCTGTAAAATACCGCGGGTCAGCCCGGCATGAGAGAGCCTGATTTCGACCTGTTGAAGACCGATTTTGTTCAAGACTTCTACCGTTAATGCCATTAATTCCACATCCGCCAGAGGTGAGCCCATGCCAATCAACTCAGCGCCCAGCTGCCATCTTTCGCGGTTTTTCTTTCCGGTTTCCTCAAATATAAAGGTATTGGCGATATAGAATAATTTTGCCAGTTCTTTTCCGGCCATACTTTCAATGTACATACGAGCCACCGGGATAGTAGCATCCGGACGCAATACCACCCTTTCTCCACTCCAGCCATCCCAATCCAGAAAAGAGTAAACCTTTCCCAACATTCCCGGTGTCAGAGTACCGGCTGAAGTAAACAAATGCAGGTTTTCCAGCGTTGGGGTGCGTACTTCATCATATCCCCATTTGATGCAGGAATCCCGAAAACATTCACTTATCAGTCTGAATTTTTGCATATCCGAAGGGAAAAGATCACGCATACCCTTTGATTTTTGTACTTTCATAGCTTCACCTTCAATATCCAGGACATGTTAAATTTTACCTTATTTTGTTCAATTATCACAATCAGACTATGTGACGGCCAATGGCTCTGTTCAAGATGCCAACAATGTGTTCTTAAAATCACCCGGCGTTTGGAACCGATCGCACTCCTCTCAATCATCCTCCCGGTGAGTTAATTAAACTTCTAACCCTTCCGCTCCTTATGCCCAACTCTCTGTCTTAGCACTTCAAACAACACCACACCGGCCGCCACCGAAGCATTCAGCGAAGATATCTTGCCTCTCATGGGTATAAAGCCCAAAAAATCACAGCTCTTTTTAACCAGATCCGATAGTCCTTTACCTTCTCCTCCGATGACAATGGCAGTCGCCGGTTTATAATCAATGCGGGTGTAGTTGGTATCCCCACCCTGGTCAATGCCGATGATCCAGATATTATTCCGCTTCAAAAATTCAATGGTGCGCGAAAGGTTGGTCACTTTAGCCACCGGTATATATTCCAGAGCTCCGGCCGCCGCTTTTTCCACTGCAGCCGTCAGACCCACCTCTCTTTTTTCCCGGATGATTACACCATGTACCCCGCTGGCATCGGCAGTACGCAGTATGGCTCCCAGGTTATGCGGATCTTCCAGTCCGTCCAGAATCACAAAA
>DAOUAU010000010.1:0-2249 GCA_034433195.1 Dehalococcoidales bacterium | reverse complement strand
TATTGCCCGGGCCTGCGGCATCAAATATATTGAAGTGGTTGACCCGCAAGACCTGACTCATTCCATGCAGGTTTTGGAAAAAGCTATTTATTTCAACGGTCCTTCTTTCGTAGTCTTTCGGCGGGCTTGCGCTATTATCGAACAAAGAGAAAAGAAAGCCCGCGGCGAGAAGATTATTCCCTACCGTGTGCAGGAAGATAAATGCATCAACCACAGTCCGCCTTATTGCAGCGCAGCCTGTCCTCTGCACATTGATGTCCGTGGGTATGTCAAACTGGTAAAAGAAAAAGAATATGATGCCGCTTTGAATCTGATCCAGGAACAATTGCCCTTCGCCGGTATCCTGGGGCGGGTTTGCACCCATCCCTGCCAGAGCCGGTGTAAGCGTGGAGAACTGGATGACCCGGTTGAAATCATGGCCTTGAAAAGAACGGCTGCCGACCGTGGCAAGAGCGACGGGGCATATTTAAAAGTAGCACCTGAAAAGGACTTGAAAGTGGCGATCATCGGTGGTGGGCCAGCCGGATTGACAGCCGCTTACGATTTGCGCAAAAACGGCTACCAGGTTACTATCTTTGAGGCTTCATCGGAATTGGGCGGTTTGTTAGTCAGCGGCATTCCCGATTACCGTCTTCCGGTGCAGATTGCCAGCCAGGAAATCGCGCTCGTTTTAAAAATGGGGATCAAGGTAGAATTGAACACAACTCTCGGCCGGGATATTCAATTAGCCGAAATACAGAAGCAATTCAATGCCGTGTTCATCGCTTTCGGCGCTCACAAAGCCAATCCTTTTACTATAAACAAACAGGTAGTCAATGGGACTCTCGATGGTCTCCATTTTTTGAAGCAGGCCAAATCCGGCCAACAACCGGCATTAGGAAAAAAAGTGGCGGTTATCGGCGGCGGCAATGTCGCCGTTGATTGCGCCCGCAGCGCACTGAGAGCGGGATGCAGTGTTGTTACCCTGGTCTACCGCCGTGATCGTCCTCAAATGCCGGCCATCCCCAGAGAGATAGATGAGGCCGAAAGAGAGGGCATTAAACTTGAGCTGCTGGCCGCTCCTGAAAGCATCATCACTGACGCTCAGACTATCACCGGTTTACAATGTCTGCGCATGCGCCTGGGCCAGCCGGATAAAAGCGGACGGCCTCAACCTGAACCAATTCCCGGTTCGAGTTTCATTATCGAAGCCGATACTATAATCGCGGCCGTTGGAGAACGCCCGGATACCGCGTTCCTGGCCCAGTCTCTTCCTCAGCTAGTAAACCCCGATGGCTTGATTTCAGCTGACCCCTTGACCCTGTCCACTCCCATCGCCGGGTTGTTTGCCGGCGGAGATGCGGTCAGCGGGGCTGCCACCGTTATTGATGCTATGGCCTCTGGTCGCAAAGCGGCTGTTTCGATCGATAAATATCTGCACCACCAATCCATGCTAACCGGGCGTGAGTATGAAGGTTCACAGAACAGTCTTTTACAGGTCAGTATTGAGGGACTGGAAAAGAAACCCGTTATTCCACCTCCGGTGTTAGCCGTCTCATGGCGTCAACATAATATGCGCGAAGTTGAAACCGGTTTTCTTGCTGAAGCAGCCTCCGAAGAGGCCTCACGTTGTCTCTCCTGCGGTTGCCAGATTTGTATTCAAAAGACTGGCTGCCCGGCCATTTCGATTGTTGCCAATGATATTATGATCGATAATACTCAATGCCCGGGCTGCGGTTTTTGCGCTGAACTATGCCCAACCAAAGCAATTATCCGGCCTTGATAACGGTCTGACATTATGGCATTTCGGGTTTTGACTTTTGATTTGTCATTTGTATATACTTATCATTATTACTTAATCTGACTTAAAGCATTTTTTATTCTGGTCATAATGATATAATTCCGCTTTTTGAGAATCAGCACTGAAGATTGACAGAATTAATGATGAATAAGGAGAACTATAACATGGCAAATTCCAAAAAAATGCCCGAGGGTAAATACGGACCATATATTGTCACCGAGTTTTATGACAAGTTCGAACTTCCGCCTGAAAGAGCCTGGGAAAAAGTCATCATGGGACGTGGTTTGTTAAACGGAAAACCCCGCATGATGGAACATATGGTCTGGATGGATACCAATGTTGTACCGGGAGCCTTCTACGCTGAAGCCGTCTGGTTCTGGCCGCAGAACAGGCCCAAGGTCGTGACTCCACCTAAACCGGGTGAGAAAGCCCCCGTCGGTATCCCGCCGCATACTCATCCTTTTCCGGA
>DAOUAU010000009.1:0-5568 GCA_034433195.1 Dehalococcoidales bacterium | reverse complement strand
GGGCCGGAAGAAATTACCCGTGACATCCCCAATGTAGGTGAGGAAAGCCTGCGTGAGCTGGATGAATACGGTATCATCCGCATCGGCGCTGAAGTAAACCCGGGCGATATCCTGGTAGGAAAAATCAGCCCGAAAGGTGAAACCGAACTGTCAGCCGAAGAGAAACTGCTGCGCGCTATTTTTGGTGAGAAAGCCCGTGAAGTCAAGGATACCTCACTGAGAGTGCCTCATGGTGAATGGGGTAAGGTCATCAATGTTAAAGTCTTTTCCCGCGAAAACTCGGATGAAATCCCGGCTGGCGTCAACCAGTGGGTACAGGTCTGGGTTGCCCAGAAACGTAAAGTATCGGTCGGTGATAAAATCGCCGGGCGGCACGGCAACAAGGGCGTTATCGCCAATATCGTAAATAAAGAAGACATGCCTTTCTTACCGGACGGCACCCCTGTCGATATCGTCCTGAACCCCATCGGCGTGCCCTCTCGTATGAACATCGGGCAGATACTGGAAACCCATTTGGGGTGGGTCAGCCAGGTGCTAGGTATCAAAATGCTGACTCCCGTCTTCGATGGCGCTACCGATGCGGATATTGAGACCGGGCTGGCCAGAGTCTGGCTAGTCCAAAAAGCCCAGGCCGTGCAACTGGATCCCAATGATGACCATCCCATTTTGGATATGGAAAAAGCCAGGGCATGGGTTAATGAACAGGGCTTTGATGCTGAGAAGGTTTTTGAAAACAAAAATACCGTGGACGCCAAACAGGCCTGCTTGAGCCTGTGGCTGCGAGAAATAGGAATTTCTCCTGACGGCATGGACCTGACGGAGATTGAGAAGCTGGTCAAGCATGTGGCAGCAGAAAAAAACCTGCCCTCACCCATCACCGGCAAAGTGCAATTAAGAGATGGGCGCACCGGTAATACCTTTGATCAACCTGTAACCGTTGGCAATATCTATATGATGAAGCTGATCCACCTGGTTGAAGACAAGGTGCATGCCCGGTCTACCGGTCCTTATTCCCTGATCGCCCAACAGCCTCTGGGAGGCAAAGCTCAATTCGGCGGTCAGCGTTTTGGTGAAATGGAAGTCTGGACGCTTGAAGCTTACGGCGCCGCACATAACCTGCAAGAGGTATTGACCATCAAATCGGATGATGTCACCGGCCGGGCCAAAACCTATGAAGCCATTGTTAAAAATGAGGACATTGTACAGCCCGGTGTACCGGAGTCCTTTAAAGTGCTGGTCAAAGAATTGCAGAGCCTCGGACTGTCTATCGAGGTTATTAATAATGAAGTTGAAGTGGAAGAACGTCTGGAACTGGCCGAAGAGACTGAACCGGCGCTAGAAAATTCAGCCGTTAGTACTGAAGAAAATCCTGAAGAGGTAGTGTAATAAAATGCTGGAAGTAAACGATTTTGATGCAATTCGCATTTCGCTGGCATCTCCTGAACAAATCAGAAGCTGGTCCTATGGTGAAGTAACCAAACCGGAAACCATTAACTATCGCACCCTGAAACCGGAAAGAGACGGCCTGTTCTGTGAAAGAATTTTTGGTCCCACCAAAGACTTTGAATGTTTTTGCGGCAAGTATAAGAAAATTCGCTATAAGGGCATTATCTGTGACAAGTGCGGGGTGGAAGTAGCCCGCGCCAAAGTGCGCCGCGAGCGTATGGGGCATATCGAACTGGCTTGCGCGGTCAGCCATATCTGGTTTGCCAAAGGGGTCCCCAGCCGGCTGGGCGTGCTGCTCGACCTTTCACCGCGCAGTCTGGACCGTGTACTCTATTTTTCGCACTACATTATTACATTCATCAAAGAAGATGCCCGCCAGGCATTGATCAAGCAAATGGAAGACGCGCTGAACAAAAAACTGGCTGAACGCCAGAACTCACTGGATGGAAAAATCAGTGAGATGGAAAAGAACCTGGCCTCGATCGAAGATATCAATCAGCAGCGCGGTGACTTCGCAGATGAAGAGCTAAAGCTCAGAGATGAGCTTTCAGCTGAAATCGAACAGCTCAAAGATATGCATGTCAAAGAACTGCTGGCCGAAAACCAGTACACCGAATTAAAACAGAAATACGGCGATGTCTTCGAAGCCGGAATGGGCGCCGAAGCTATTTTACGCATCACCAAAAACATCCACCTGGACGAAATGCGCCATGCGCTGATCCAGGAGACTTTCTCCGCTTCCGGCCAGCGCCGCAAAAAAGCCAGTAAACAGTTACAGGTGGTTGAAGCTTTCCGCCGCAGCGGCAACAAGCCTGAGTGGATGGTCTTGACCGTCCTGCCCGTGCTGCCCCCTGACCTGCGTCCGATGGTACAATTGGACGGCGGACGCTTTGCCACCAGTGATCTAAATGACCTCTACCGCCGTGTCATCAACCGCAACAATCGGTTGCATCACCTGATGGACATCGGCGCTCCCGAAATTATCATCCGCAATGAAAAGCGCATGCTGCAGGAAGCGGTTGATTCTTTGATTGACAACGGCCGCCGCGGCCGGGCTGTATCAGTCAGCGGCAATCACAAACTGAAATCTCTCTCCGATATGCTGCGCGGCAAACAAGGCCGCTTCCGCCAGAACCTGTTGGGCAAGCGCGTAGATTACTCTGGACGTTCGGTTATCGTGGTGGGCCCGGAGTTGAAATTGCATCAGTGCGGCCTGCCCCGCAGAATGGCGCTGGAACTCTTTAAACCTTTTGTGATGCGCTATCTGGTACAGAAAGATCTGGCTCATAACATCAAGAGCGCCCGCCGCCTGGTCGAAAGAGCCAGACCGGAAGTTTATGATATTCTGGAAGAAGTTATTAAAGAAAGGCCGGTATTGCTCAACCGCGCTCCTACACTGCATAGATTAAGCGTGCAGGCTTTTGAAGCCGTACCCATTGACGGCAGCGCCATCCGTATCCATCCGCTGGTCTGTTCAGCCTTCAACGCCGACTTCGATGGCGATCAGATGGCGGTGCATGTACCGCTTTCCAAGGAAGCGGTAGCCGAAGCCCGCGAGTTAATGCTGAGCATCCATAACATGTTACTTCCCAGTTCAGGTGATCCGGTGGTAACTCCCACACTGGATATGGTGCTGGGGTCATACTACCTGACTACCATCCGTCCTGGCAGTCAGGGCGAAGGCATGGTTTTCGGCAGCTTCGAAGAAGCGCGCCTGGCCTATGAACTGGGAATTGTGGATATACGCGCTGAAATTGAGGTGCGGGATCCCCCGCGCGGAATCGGACACATCAAATCCACTGTTGGACGCATCATCTTTAATGAATCCCTGCCCAAAGAGCTGGGCTTCGTTAACAGGATCATAGACAAGCAAGGTTTGAAATCTATCGTAGCGGAATGCTACAAATTACTCAGCAATGAAGGCACCGCCAACGTCCTGGACAAAATCAAGCAAGTCGGTTTTCATTATGCCACGACCTCCGGCATTACCATTGCCGCCAGTGATATTGAGGTTCCGGCCTCCAAGACCCTTTTGATCAAAGAAGCCGAAACCAAAACCGCTGAAATTGAGGCCAAATTCCATAAAGGATTAATTGATGAAGATGAACGCTACAGCGGCGTGGTTGAAGTATGGACCGCGATTGCAGACCGATTGACCGATGTTCTGACTCAAAGTATGGACCGCACCGGCGGGATCTACATGATGTCCACCTCCGGCGCTAAAGGTAATATCTCACAGATCAAACAGATGGCCGGCATGAGAGGTCTGATGACCAATCCTTCCGGTAGGATCATTGACTTCCCTATCAAGTCCTCCCTGCGCGAAGGTCTGAGTGTTCTGGAGTATTTTATCTCCACCCATGGCGCGCGTAAAGGTCTGGCTGATACCGCCCTCAGGACATCCGGTTCCGGTTACCTGACCAGGCGTCTGATCGATGTTGCCCAGGATGTCATTACCCGCGAAGAAGATTGCGGCACCACTGAAGGCATCTGGATTACCGCAGCGGAGGAAAACAGCTTATTGCCGCCGCTGCCCAAGAGGATTGTGGGACGTCTGGCGGCTGAAGCCCTGGCCGATCCCAAAACCGGAGAAATCATCATTGAACGTAATCAGGAAATTGATGAAAACAAAGCCGCGCTGGTAGGCGCCAGCGGCATCACCCGGGTTTTTGTCCGCTCAGCTTTGAGATGCCAGTCTCGCTGGGGTGTCTGCCAGAAATGTTATGGTCGCGATTTAGGCCGCGGCAAGCTGGTCGAACCCAATACCGCCGTCGGCATCATCGCCGCCCAGAGCATCGGCGAACCCGGCACTCAGTTGACCCTGCGCACCTTCCATACCGGTGGTATCATCGGTTTGGATATCACCACCGGTCTGCCGCGCGTTGAAGAGCTGTTCGAAGCCAGGACCCCAAAAGCTCAAGCTTTGCTATCTGAAATCGGCGGATACGCCGAAATAACCCAGGATGAAGAGGGGCGCCACATTAAAGTGACCAACTCTGAAATCCTGAAAGATGAATATGTCCTGCCGGCTAAATGGCAGGTCATGGTTGAAGAAGGCCGTGTAGTGGAAGGCGGAACTATTCTGGCCAGCGAAGTCCCTACCGGGAAAAAGAAAGACACTGACCTGACTTTGCCTTCCATCGTCGCTCAAAAAGGCGGGGAAGTGATCTTTGGCGATGGCAAAATCTTCATCCAATATGAAGAGAAAGAGGAACGGGAGTACGTGGTGCCGGTCACCGCCCAGTTAAGAATCCGCAATGGCGATAAAATAGAAACCGGGACGCAGTTAACTGAGGGTTCACTCAATCCTCAGGACTTGATGCGCATCATGGGCCGCAACGCCGTACAGAAATATATGGTGGAAGAAGTCCAGAAAGTATACCGCTCTCAGGGTGTCAACATTAACGATAAGCATATTGAAGTAATTTCCCGTCAGATGTTGACCCAGGTCCGCATTACATCATCCGGTGATACCAAACTGGTCACCGGAGAAATCGTGGATGGCTACCGTTATGAGGATACCAATGCCAAGGTGCTGGCTGAAGGTGGCGAACCGGCTACTGCCCTGCCGATACTGCTGGGCATCACCCGCGCCTCTTTAAATACCGATAGCTGGCTGGCGGCCGCCTCCTTCCAGGAAACCACCCGCGTACTGACCGAAGCCGCGGTATACGGCAAGATTGATAAACTGGTCGGCCTGAAAGAGAACGTCATTATCGGTAAACTGATTCCCGCCCATAATCCGCATGTAGCCAGGTTAACTGCCGTGGTAGATGAATCGGCTCTGGCTGTTGCGGCAGTGGAAAAAGCCCTGCCCAGAGTGAGAGATGACAGTGATATCATCATCAATGATGATCCCAACTTCAAGAGTTCAGCCGAAGACTAGTTTCAAGTTAACAGCATACAGCCATGCCGCCGGCCTCCCCATGATGGGGGAGGCCGGTTTTTTTAGCTCAGCTTTCTGCGCAGCACCAATCCCGGGTGAGGAACGCACTGATCACCGGCGTCCGCTCACTGATGACCGCTTGATCCTTTTGGCCGGCCGGGTTGACACACCCGTTGAACTCACAACATAAATTCATAGACTGGCCTGCAATTGTAACCGGATGTTTACCACACTAT
>DAOUAU010000008.1:0-1918 GCA_034433195.1 Dehalococcoidales bacterium | reverse complement strand
GGTTTCAGATACCGGTGCAAAGTGACTGCGCTCCTTTGAATGGAATGGTGGCGCAGATATTGAAATTCAAATCTGATTTACATTGTATGCGTGATCCCACCCGCGGCGGACTGGCTACCACCTTGAATGAGATTGCCGCTCAATCTGATGTCAGTATACGGATTTATGAGGATCTCATTCCGGTTAAGAAGGCGGTCTATGCGGCCTGTGAAATGTTAGGGTTAGAACCTCTCTACGTGGCCAATGAAGGGAAGTTGGTAGTTGTTGCAGCGCCTGAATCGGCTGACTCTATTGTGGCTGCCATGCGCCAGAACCAGTACGGCGCGGAGACGAGCGTGATCGGTGAGGTAACTGCTGCGCGTCCCGGGCGGGTAGTACTGCAAACCCGCCTGGGCGCATCCCGTATCATCGATATGTTAAGCGGTGAATTGCTGCCCCGGATTTGTTAAGGCCTGAAAATTCGCGTTTAAAACCATGGTTTGGGGACACTGTTTTGAGATAGTCAGGAAAAAGAGCCTGCCCGGGTATCAGAGGGCAGGCTCTTCAGCATTCAGGTGGTCCCGGTTTTAAGCTGCGCGGAGTTTGAATTTATTTTCTATAAACTCCGTATTCTCTAACAGCCTCCATCATGGCACGCAGATTTTCCAACTTGGGATTTTCGGCGGTGCATCCCGCTGCCAGGAAATAGCCTCCGCCAGGACCGCAAGTTTCTATCAGTTTCTTGCAATAAGCCTTGACGTCTTCGCGTGACCCGGTCACCACCAGAGAAGACGGGATGTTGCCCTGGATGCTGCAATCCTTGCCTAATAATTGCTTGGCCCGGGCCATATCAGTTTGATCGAACAGCCATGACACTGAGCCCTTCGGAAAGATATTCACCGAATCCAGCCGCGTATTATAAGAACCCTCGGCAAAGAGAGTGCAGATCAGTCCTTCGTTGATTAGGGCGTCCATCACTTTCTTGAGTGTCGGCAGATAGAATTTATCGAATTGTTTCTGTGACATCCAGCCGTCGGCGCCTTTATGCAGGGGGAAGAAGACGCTGACTGAATTGTGAATGTCAGGTGCATGCAGGAGAGAATGAATCTGAATATCGGCGATTACATCCATCACTTTTAGCAGTTTCTCGGGATGGCGGTACATGTCTTTCATGATGGGAGTGGTGCCGCGCATGGTATCTCCAATGATGTCGAAGGGCGCAATGCCGAAGGCGCCCCGGGTCACTGGATAACCATTGGCCGGTCCCATTCCCATGTAAGGTCCAACGATGGCCGCCCTGCGCTCCAATTCGTCGCTGGCGTCCAGTAACTTCCTGAGAGTGGCTTTCACCTGAGGATTACCCAGAATCCCGATCTGTCCGGTAGGGATCTCAACAATGTCTGTCAGTGGTGAAAAAAGACGGAAGGATTGAAAAATCCCAAAAACGCGCGGCAGATAGGTTCTTAACCAAAAATCCGAGGGGTCACGCAGCAGGTCATCATATTCCGCGGCTGACATATATTCGCCCTCGATGAACTGGTAGCCGGGGGCATCAACGGAGAGGCCGTGTCCGGGCCAGGCGTAGAGTTTATAGTCCATGATATCCAGTACTTTAGCCGGAGTGGTCATGGGTGTTGCATAATATTCCAGTTCAGCGGAGTATTTGGCATTAAATTGACGGCAGGCTTCTACTGCTTTTTCTACCTGATACATGGCGGTATGGGCATTGATGCCATGAAGATTATATGCCAGATCTCCCACCGGAAGACTGACCGGGACCCTGTCTGGCTCTTTCACGTTATATGCAGCCACCGTTCTTTGAGCGCGTATTTTATAGGCTTGTTTAGCCTCCGGACTGACAAATTTGATACCTTCACCATCCACAAAACGCTTGAGTCTCCACTCTCTCTTTTGTGCGGGGGTCATCTCCGACCAATTC
>DAOUAU010000007.1:0-2147 GCA_034433195.1 Dehalococcoidales bacterium | reverse complement strand
ATGCCCATGAAAAGTATTCCTGGATAGAGGCGGTGTCAAAGCGGTGTCACTCCCTGAAAGCACGCCAGGAAGATCAAAGGTGGAACGAAATCCATCTTCTGAAGGTGACAGGTATCTCCCGATCTCAGAAATCCGGATTGATTGGTAGCTATCACCGGAAAGGCCATGGAAAAACGGTAGCTTGATTCGATCAGAAAAGAGAGAGGTCTTGTCTGGCGCGGGAGAATAAATCAAATTTGAATTGAATAACAGGATATTTTATGATGCTAATTCCGAAGTCACGTTGTGTACCGGGTGTTGACCAGCATCAGAATGGCCACTGATATGCGTAATAGATAGTTGTTTACGTATGCCATAATATGCAGTATAATCAAGTTGTTTTATCAGATTAGTCAGCTGGTTTCGTTTGCCTGTCTTCTTGCGTGCCTGTTCCCGGTTTTTGAAGGTTCCGGTTGATGATTGAGGAACATGGAGGTAAAGGGATATGGATGTCAGAGAACAGCCTGATCAGGGTAATACCAGTGTTAACCAGGATGAACTGGTGCAATCAATTATGGATGCTACTGAAGATGATGCTCTGATTATAGATCACCAGTACCGCATCATTTTTGCCAATTCGGTGGTAACACGAAAGATCAAGAATACTTCAACATCATTAGTCGGGCGCACTTGCTATCAAGCCTTGTATAATCTGGATAAACCGTGCAGCGCTCCTACCTGGGAATGCCCGATGAAAAGAGTAATGCAGAGCCATTCGGCGGTGAAGGTAATGCATTCCTCAATTACCAATGGCAAAAACCTCCATCTCAGGATAATCGGATATCCGCTTCTTGACAGCGCAGGCAGAGTTCTTTCGATGCTCGAAATACAAAGAGATATCACGGTTGAAAGAGAGCAGGAGAACCAATTACTGAACCGGCACCATCAGATTTCCGCTTTGAACCGCATTTCCAGTGCGGTGGCTGACCTCCATGACCTGGACACTATCCTGAAAATTGGCCTGGATAACGTTCTGGAGCTGTTAAAAAGCGAAATTGGCGGAATCTTACTGCTGGATGAAAAGACCAGAAGTTTGCAGTACGGAGTCCAGCGTGGCCTTTCTCCCAATCACGCCAAAGAATTAAAGATGCGAATTGGAGAAGGTATCATCGGGCAGGTCGCACAATCCGGTGAACCGGTGGTAATCGGAGATATCTCAAAAGACCCGCGCGCGTTTCGCCCTGATCTGGTGCTCGCTGACGGTATGCTGGGATTTGCCAGTGTGCCGTTGAAGGTGAGGGGCAAAGTGATAGGTGTAATTATTGTCTCCAGTCATAAAGCTAACCGTTTTGATGATGATGATGTGGCTCTGCTTACTTCTATCGGTGATTATCTGGGGACGGCCATTGAACAAATCCATCTTTATGAAAGCCTGGCGGAAGCTGGCCAAAAGTACCAATCTTTATTGAAACATGCTTTAACGGCTCAGGAACAGGAACGTAAACGCATTGCCCGTGAATTGCATGATGAAACCAGCCAGGCTATTACCAGTTTGACGCTGAATCTTCAGGCACTGGCCGGAACGGCTGAAGCAAAGCAAATCGGAGATGCGGATTTTCGGCAGATGTTAAAAACCGTTCAGCAGTATGCCGTGTATGTCGGTAATGAAATAGTCAAACTGATGAAGGAACTACGCCCCACTTTACTGGATGAATTGGGAATGGCTTCCGCTATTCAACGTTATGCCAAAGATACGCTGCAAAACAAAGGTATCAATTTGAGTGTTGAATGCGCTGGCACTGATCGCCGTTTTCCACAGGAGGTCGAAGTGACGCTGTTCCGGGTGGCACAGGGTATTATCGGCAACGTGATGGAACATTCGCAGGCTAAAAACACCTGGGTAAAATTGGAGTGTGATGAAACCAGTTGTACCCTGCAAATCAAGGATGACGGCAAAGGTTTTGATACCTCCAAACCGCCTCGGGTGGCTGCCAATGGGCGCGGCGCCGGTCAAATGATCATGAAGGAAAGGATTGACTTTGTGGGTGGCCATTACCAGATTGATTCCAAACCGGGTCAGGGCACCACGGTAGTGGTCAGCGTACCGATTCACCAGGAATAATCAAATGAAGGGAATCAAAGTCCTGATAGTAGATGATCACACTCTG
>DAOUAU010000006.1:0-2897 GCA_034433195.1 Dehalococcoidales bacterium | reverse complement strand
TATTGCCGTTCGCCCGACATTAAGAGAGATAGCGCGTCAAAAACGCAAATTGAAAGATATCCGCAAAAGCGATCTGAAAGTATTTCTTAAACAACCGCGCCAACCGCAATCGGATATCATGATTTGCATGGATACCAGCGGTTCTATGGGATTTCATCAAAAATTGATGTATGCCCGGCTGGTGGCGGCAGGATTGATCCAATCTGCTATCCGGGAGAAAAACCGTATCGGTCTGGTAGCTTTTAATGATTCTGGACAAGTTACCCTTCCTTTGACCGCCACACATAAAGAAGCATTGTTAAATTGTGTTGCCGGATTGAATGCTCGGGGCAACACCAATATCGGAGAAGGCATAAAAACCTCCCGCAATATGCTTTTCAAAGACTTCAGCAGCAATCAGAAACACATAATATTAATCAGCGATGGTCAGCCTACTGCATTATCTGAAAGTGCCTACAGGAAATTGCAGGGACACTCATCAAAAGACTTAACTGAAGAATCCGCTATTTTGGAAACGCGTTTGGCGGCCCGCAGAGGCATACAACTCTCGGTTGTTCACATTGCCGGAAAAGATGAAACTAACGAAAAATTCATCAAGGATATCGCCCGTGCCGGTCAGGGTAAGATCCGCCGTATCAGCGGTCCAGAGGATTTAAGGGGCATTATGAATTGAGAAACAGTTGAAAACAGTACTGCCGCGACCGGTGATCTGATTTAGATAAGGAGATCTGCATAGATGGGGGGAACAGGGTGGGGCAGTTATCAAACAGCGTCTACACCCTTTATCGATAAATACTCGGAATTTAGAGATTGTCTTGTGGAGGGTTTAGTTGGAACTAAGAGAAGAAATTCGTCATTCGATTTTAACCAGGTTGCAGAATGCCATTGATCCTCTGGATGGATTCTATGCTCCGCCAGAAGTGAAGGAATCTATTCTGGCAGTTTTAATATCCGGAAGGCATCTACTGCTGGAAGGACCTCCCGGTACAGGCAAAACGACTTTAGCCAAAATACTGGCTAATAAACTGGAACCGATGCAGATCGTGGAAGATTGCCGTTTTAATTGCGATCCAAAGAGTCCTTCAACGCAGTGTCCGGATTGCCGTGGCAGAGTTCTGGGTAAAACAGCCATCAGCATACCGGGTCACTCACGTTTTGTCAGAGTTCAGGGTTCCCCTGAATTGATGCCGGAAGATTTATTAGGTGATATCGACCCGGTTGTAGCTATGCAATATGGCATTCATGACCCCCGGGCATACACTCCTGGCAGAATCCAGAGGGCTCATCGTAAAATATTATTTATTGATGAATTAAACCGCATCCCGGAAAGAACTCAAAATACCCTGATTCAGGTACTGGAAGAGCGTTCTACCACATTGGCTGGTTTTGATATTGATATTCCTGTGGATACTATTGTGATCGCCACACAAAATCCCCAGGAATTTGCCGGAGTGGATAAAATTTCTGAGACATTGGGCGACCGCTTTGAGAGAATACAAATCGGCTATCCGGATTTTAAACAAGAAATAGCCATTTTAAAACGCTACGCCCGTGAATATAAAGGTGTTAGTTTTAATACCGCTCTTTTGGAAAAAGTAGTAGCTATTCCTCAGTCAACCCGCAATATGGATGATGTTTCACGTCCGGCCAGCGTGCGGGCCAGCATTGCTACTTTTGAGCAAGCTCAGGCCATCGCTCAAATGGCCGGACGCCATAGCGTTGAAATACAGGATGTGCGTAAAGCGGCTTTGATTAGCCTTCATGGTCGCACAGAATTATCTTCCAGCAGCCAGTATTATGAAAACAGCAAGGCATATTTTGAGTATATTATTGAAGAAAACCTAGGCAGTCAGAAAACGCAGGGTTAGAATTATTCTTTTTTCGCCAACCCGGCATTATTTTGGTAGTGAGGTTTTAAAATGCGCGCAGTTATTACTGTCATTGGACAAGACCGTAAGGGCATTATCGCCGGGGTAAGTACCACACTGGCGGAATCCGGCATCAATATTCTGGATATCAGCCAAACTACTTTGCAGGAATATTTTGCTATGATCATGCTGGTAGACATGAAAGAATCCATTTTTAGTTTTCATCAGGTCAAGAAACAACTGGATGCTAAAGGTGCAGAACTCGGTATGCAGATCAGAATCCAGAGAGAAGACATATTTAACGCCATGCATCAGGTATAAAATATGTTTTTTTCGGGTAATTTCAGTTTGATATTCGGATTTGGTGAATGTGGGGGGAAGTGTTTATGTCGGCAATGATGGACAGGGATAATATTCTTGAAACGGTGCGCATGATACAGGATGAAAATCTGGATATTCGCACTATCACTATGGGAATCAGTCTGCTGGATTGTATAGACTCCAACGGTAAGAGAGCGCGCCAGAAGATACACCGGAAAATTATCGCTTTAGCCGGAAAACTGGTGCGTGTAGGTCAGGAGATAGAGGAGGAATTCGGCATTCCGATCGTCAATAAACGTATCTCGGTGACTCCTATCAGCCTGATAGCCGGCGCTACGGATGAGGACTCATATCTGGAATTCGCTCAGGCTCTGGATTGGAGCGCTAAAGAAGTTGGAGTGGATTTTATCGGTGGTTTTAGCGCGCTGGTGCATAAAGGCTGTACTAAAGGCGATTACATTTTATTGAAATCAATCCCCATGGCTTTATCTCTGACTGATGTGGTGTGTTCTTCCGTTAATGTGGGTACCACTAAGGCCGGCTTGAATATGGATATAATTAAAGAGATGGGGCCTATCATCAAAGAGACCGCTCGTCTTAGCGCTGGTAAAAACAGCATCGGCTGTGCCAAATTGACCGTTTTTACTAATGCCGTTGATGATAATCCCTTTATGGCGGGCGCGTTTACAGGAGTAGGAGAAGGTGATT
>DAOUAU010000005.1:0-3366 GCA_034433195.1 Dehalococcoidales bacterium | reverse complement strand
CATATCTCCCTTCATCTCCCCCATACCATCAGAAGGTTTTAAGGAAATGCCGCCGGAATCGAAGGTAATACCCTTGCCCAACAGGGCAATATCAATTGTTTCATCCGGACGGCCCGCATATTTCATAATGATGAACTTGGGAGGTTGGATACTGCCCTGTGAAACACCCAGCATTCCTCCCATACCCAATTGCTGCATTTGTTCTTTTTCGAGGATTTGTATGGTAATTCCGCTCTGGCCGGCTACGGCGATAGCCGCTTTAGCAAGGTCAGATGGAGTCATATGATTTGCCGGTTCATTAGCCAAATCCCTGGCTAAAATAACCGCTTTGGCGATGATATTCCCGGCCCGCACTCCTTTTTCCAGCGAAGTCCTGTCGTCCCCATCCTCAATCACCAGGTTAAACTCCCTGAGTTCGGTATTTTCAGGGGCTTTGGTCAGGTGTTTACGAAAAATGTAAGTTCCCAGCCTGACTCCCTCACTGATGGCCTGGCCAATCTCTTCGACAGGTATACCACCCAGTCCTTTGGGGATAACCATCTGCACGATCCCCGTATTCTTTTTGCGCAATGTTTTGGCCGCGTTGGCCACAGCCACTCTGATTTTTTCCAGATTGATTTCAGCTTTTTTCCCCATTCCCAGAACTACTATTTTGGGGCAGTTGATTTTCCCCAAAGAAAAAATAACGGTATCTTCACCGGATTTCCCTTTTATTTCACCTTTCTTAATCAAGCGGCTGATCGCGCCCTGCATCGCTTCATCAACAATCGTAATTGCAGCTCCCATCTCTGATTCGGATTCAAACATCGGTAATACCAATGCGTCACCGCCAATCTTGATGATATCTTCTTGTATAACTTTAATTTCCATAGAATATTCTCCTGATCCGGACGAGCCGGTGATTATTTGCTGCGGAATTACACTCAAACATTTTTAACATCAAGTGGTTTGGCCGGTGCGTAGGGCAAAGGCTATTGTGTCAGAGACCGTTATCACCTTCTGTTTAATCATATACCTAATTGTAGCTTGATTTCAGGTTTAACGAAAGTGCGGCTGATAAAAAACCAACCTGATGTACGAAACAACTAATGATGACCACAGTATCAGAATTACTTTCGATGAGCCCAAAATCAAGGAGAAATAATTCCCTTAGAAATCAACCCCTAACTCAGTCAGCAATTCTCGATTCAGTTTACCGAACTCAGGGTCAGCGATCATCGTCTGATGGCGCGGTCGTGGAAGATTGACCTTCAGGTCTGTTTTAATTTTACCTGGGCGCGCACTTAATACAATAACCCGGTCGCCCAGATAGACCGCCTCTTCAATATCGTGGGTAATAAACATCACCGTGCGCCCAAATTCTTGCCAGACCCCTAATAACCAATTTTGAAGTTCTTTCCGGGTGAGAGCATCCAACGCCCCAAATGGTTCATCCAGCAGCAGGGTAGAGCTTCCCATTAGCCAGGTTCTGAGCAAGGCAGCACGCTGGCGCATGCCTCCAGAAAGCACTGAAGGATATTCATTCTCAAAACTTTCCAGACCAAAGTATGGCAGCATCTCAAGCGCTTTCTGCCGGGCTTCATGTTTGGGAACACCCTGAATCTCCAGTGGAATGAGTACATTATCCAGCACTCTCCGCCATGGAAGGAGCAGGTCCCGTTGAGGCATGTATCCCACCAGCCCGGTGCGATTATCCGGTTTTTGGCCATCTATCAGGATTTCACCATTATCGGGGTCGAGCAGCCCAACACAAAGATTAAACAAAGTGCTTTTACCGCTTCCGCTAGCCCCGATAATGGTGACGAATTCACCGGGCATCACTTTAAATGAGACATCGTCCAATGCCGGGATATCTCGATCAATCCCTGAAAAAGTCTTACTGATATTTCTTAATTCTATACGCGGTGTGATCATCACTCTTTAGTCTTTCGGCACATCGAAAATATTTTAACACACCATGTCGTCAAGGTAAGAATTTATTGGTAAAAGCCTGTGATACCGCGATAGGAGATGATAAAATGCCGTGTTTAACCATCCACTCGGAGTAATCCCTCCACACGCTTTCTTTCTGTTCACCCCAGCGTTGCGCATTAGCCTGATAGTATGGCGAAAGCCAATCTTGGCTGGCTTTAACCAATGCAGCATTAAGTTCAGGTACAGAGGCAACCAGTACACCCGCAGCCTCGCCCGGATTATCGATACTGAATTTGTACCCGCGTGAGAGCGCTTTCAGAAAGGCTTTGACAACCTCTGGTTTTTTGGCGATGGTGTTCTCACTGGCAATAACCACTGGCGTATAATAATCAGGGATACAATTAAAATAGTCTTTCATCATTATCACATTCAGATCAATGCCCAGTTGTTTCGCTTGAAAACCCTGCCAGCCATAAAATATCCATGCCAGATCGATCTGATTTGTTGAAATCAATGCCAGGGAATCGGCAAAACCAGTATCGATGATCTTCACCTTCCGGAAATCGCCGCCTGCACAATTCATCAAAACTTCAAGAGTGGGCGACTCAAATGGCGTACCCCAGGAACCATACCGCAGACCCTCAAAACCGGCCGGGCTGGTAACGTTAAGTTTGGCCGCAGTGACAAAGCCTGATGTATTATGCTGAAGCACCGCTGCAATAGAAACGATGGGGATATTGTCAGCGCGCGCCAGCGTCACAATTTCCTGAAAACTGATGCCGTAATCAGCTACCCCACTGGCAACGGCCGCTTCAGGATATACCTCTCCGGGTTGAATTATCTGCACCGCTAGTCCGGCATCTTCAAAATATCCTTTTGCTTGCGCCACAAAGATCCCGGTATGATTGGTATTTGGTACCCAATCCAATATCAGCTTGACAGGAATTAGTTCCTGGCTTGCCCGGCTACCGCAGCCAGTAATCACCAGTGTTATGAACATCAATACCGCTATGATTACGCGAAAAATTTTCATTGAGCCTTTTCTCCTTAATTTAGTAAATACCGCTACCATCCCACCGCTCCTTTCTTTGTTTGGAGTAATACCAGGGCAAAGCAAATCGTTCAATAGCATAAACCAGCATAAACAAGGCTACACTTAAAAGTGAAGTGATGAACATTGCTACAAATACCTGATCAGTTGCCAGCGCATTTTTGGACCGCAGCATATACAGTCCTAATCCGGAAGACCCGCCCACCCATTCTCCGATAGTGGCTGCGACCACGCTATAAGTCACCGCCAAACGCAGCCCTGAGAAGAATGAAGGCAAGGCTGACGGCATGCGCACCATACGCCAAATTTGTTTTTTATTAGCCCCCATGGCACGCAGCAACGAGATTAACTCCGGATCAGTGGATGTCAAACCATCCGCGGTGTTGACGGCCAGGGGGAAA
>DAOUAU010000004.1:0-1595 GCA_034433195.1 Dehalococcoidales bacterium | reverse complement strand
ACACCAGGACTGGAGAAAGCTCCTATATTGAAACCACGATTGAGAATCCTGTAACAAAAGAGAAAATAAATCTCCTAAAATCTCTGGGACACTAAATGATAGAAGTCAGGAATACGGCAGCAGTATGGCCAAACTCCGGGTCAAGGTCAATAATGCCGTCATCAAAGCCGAAGTGCCATCTGAACTGGCCAGGGAAATGCAATTACTGGTCGGAAAAGAGGTATATGTTATTTTAAAATTGCGCCGCCTCAAAGTCCTGAGCTCCCGGGTCAGCGCCGCATCTGAGGGCTACAAATGGTACTATCAGGAGATTATCTAACAGCAGTCACCGTCATTGGGCCTCTGGTTTTTGCCTTTCAAAGCCTGACTTCACCCTGACGTCATCACTTGTGATATAATTCTTGCCATGATAGTAGCAGTCACCGGAGCCGCCGGACACATCGGAGCCAACCTGGTCCGAACACTGCAAATGCGCGGACACACAGTGCGCGCATTGGTCCACAATGATCAAAAAGCGCTCGCGGGACTGGATGTTGAAATTGTCAAAGGAGATATTGGAGACCCGTACTCATTAACCCGTGCCTTTTCAGGGGCCGAAGTGATCTACCATCTGGCGGCCAATATTTCTCTTTCGATGAATGACTGGCCGGAGGTTGAGAAGGTCAATGTCAACGGAACCCGCAACGTGGTGGAAGCTTGCCTGAAATGCAACGTGCGCAGGCTGATGCATTTCAGCTCTATTCATGCCATCATGCAGGACCCACTGGATGAGCCACTGGATGAAAGGCGTCCGCTGGTTGATTCCATTGGTAATCCTCCTTATGACCGTTCCAAAGCCGCCGCAGAACGGGAAATCCGGGGAGGCATCGAGCAAGGGCTGGATGCCGTCATCTTGAGCCCCACTTCCGTGATCGGGCCACATGACTATCAACTGTCTCATATGGGAACGGTTCTGCTAGCTATGGGTCAGGGAAAATTGCCCGCTTTGGTAGAGGGAGGATTTGACTGGGTAGATGTACGAGATGTTGTGGCCGCTGCCATCACAGCCGAAGAAAAAGCGCCGCAGGCCGCCAAATACCTTCTCTCCGGTCATTATGCCACCATCGGTGAATTAGCGGCACTAACCGAAAGCATCACCGGCACCCCTGCTCCACGTTTTGTCGCACCCTCCTGGATGGCCCGCACCGGTGCTCCGGTGGCAACCGCGTTTAATCAGCTCTTCCGCAAGCGGCCACTTTACACTGAGGTCTCCGTGCGAGCGTTAACCCAATGCAACAAAAAAATCAGCCATCAACGAGCCACACGCGAACTGGACTATAATCCGCGTCCGCTGCGTCAAACGCTGGAAGACACCTTCAGATGGTTTGAACAAACTGGACAACTCAATTTATCCGGTGTGCGCAAGAAGCGGTTGTTAATCCTGTAGCACAGGCGTCTCGCCTGCATCAGCCCGGAAACCGAACCTGAATTGAACGTGTACTATGCTTCAACTGATCGGGGCCACAGTGGTACCTGTGGCAGTAGCAATCAATTTGCCTTTCTGATTGAAAACCTGCATTTCAGTTACACCCGAACGCCGTCCGCTGTGCAGCACT
>DAOUAU010000003.1:0-3587 GCA_034433195.1 Dehalococcoidales bacterium | reverse complement strand
ATCATAATTCATCAGCATACTCATCAGCAACAACGCCATGTCTTCGCAGTCACCAGTTTTGTCTTTAATGGTTTCCGCTGGAGTTCTCCAATATTCTTGTTTCCATATTATTTCACCTGAACTTACCAGCGGCAAAACCGGCACCCGGGTATCCGAAGAATATTCAATATTATTCACAACCCACCGGTATAACGCTTCGTAGTGCTGCCATCGTTGATTATTATCTTCACTGTAACCAAAGGTAATTTGACTGACCAGTTTTGATACCGCCGGGTCATCCGGTGTCAGAAAGCTTCGCCTGTCTTTTTCAGATGCCCCAAATCTGACATTGATCTTACTCCTGAGATTGGCATAATCGCTTAAGAATTGAGATTTTTCACTGGTGGCTATTACAAGCTGGGTTTCGGTTGTGGCAAGCTGGGCGGATGTCGTTGCAAGCTGGGTGGTTGTCGTTGCAAGTTTACTGGATAAAGTATCAATACTAATTTTATTATCGTTTATCTTCTTTTGTGCCTCTAAAAGGTCGTATTTAGCTGATGCCAGGAGGGCATTCGTATCCGCCAGCTGGCTTTTTACTGATCCAAGTTCATGGTTTGAATCAACCAGTGCTTGTTTTTTATCGTTTAATTCAGAGGACAAATCCTGAATCTGCGCATCGGCTTCCAGAAGGCTGGCTTTCAAACCCGCGTTAGTGTTATGCAAACTGAAGGCCATAATTGCAGTGATAACCAGGAATATTCCCAGTACCGAGGATAATATTTTCATATCTTGTCTCCAACGGGTGGATTATCCCGAATCATCACCCCATCAATATCAACCGATTGCCAAATCCGGATCAAAACACACACGGAGAAACAGCGGTCAAACGTCAAAGCTCTGCTTGAAAGTAGAACACCTGAACCACATCATAATCAACCATCAGCATCCTGACTCAGGGTAAAACTTCTTAAAATTAATTATATATTATTTAAGCATTGCTATATTTGTCAAATTTTACATTATGTATAAAACAATATTCCGCGCCCCATGCGGCAGGAATGAATCAATGACAGGCCAGCTACCGGGATATTAAGACGGCAAAACAAAGACGGCAGAAATTTTTAATTCCTGTCTGGGCAATAACGATTGCCTTCTGATCAGCGTAAAACACGCCAATTTGTCGTTTTAAAAAGGAACAAGCCCGGTTAATGCGCTCTGTATCCGGACCTGGAACCAAAAAGCGGGAAACTTTGTTCCTGTTGATCTCCTGAATAAAAAGTTAACTCCCGCCGGATCTCCAGACAAATAGGCTGATTAAAAATGATTTCACTAAAGCAGTCCCCGCAACCGCGGGTCCAGAGCGTCTCGCAAACCATCTCCGACCAGATTGAAACCAAAGACCACCAGCATGATAGCCAGTCCCGGGGCAAAGGAAAGCACCGGATTGGTCAGTAAATACCCATAACCATCGCTGACCATCGCCCCCCAGGCCGCGCCCGGCGGTTTGATGCCGATGCCCAAAAAGCTCAATCCTGCCTCAGCCAGAATCAGAGAGCCTAATTGCAGCGTAATCAAAACTATCATCGGGGGAAGACTGTTTGGCAGAATATGTTGAAAAATAATACGCCAGTCGCTTGCGCCCAGAGCTTTTTGCGCCAGTATATAATCATTTTCACGTATCGCCAGTGTCATGCCGCACATTACCCGGCAATATCCGGGGATAGTAGCCACACTGAGGGCAATAATGACATTTTGAATGCCTCCGCCCAGAACGGAAGATATCATTAAAGCCAGCAATATCATGGGGAAGCCCATCAGAGCATCCATTATTCGCATGATTACCAGGTTGATAAATCCCCCATAGTATCCAGCGATTATGCCCAGCACCAGCCCCAGCGAGGCCGCGATTCCGACGGTCACAAAACCGACCAACATCACCGTCCTTGCGCCGTAAATCAGCCGGGTGAGTACATCTCTGCCCTGGATATCAGTGCCCAGAAAATATTTCATTGAGGGTTGCGCCAGGGCCTCTCGCATATTCCCACGGTATGGGTCATGGGGAGCCAGCCAGGGGGCAAACACAGCGCAGAAAACCAGTACCAGTAATATCACCAGTCCTATCATCACCAGTTTGCGCTGTAGAAACACCCTCCAAAAACGCTTCCATTCATTGACACGGGGCGGAACTTCAGAAAAAGTGGCGGTTGCCTGATTATCTATCATAGACTTTTCTCTTTTAACTATAACGTATTCTGGGATCCAGCCAGCCGTAAGAAATATCTACTAGCAGATTGCTTATGATAACGATAAACGATATCACCAGAACGCCTGATTGAACAACCACATAATCTTGCTGAAAGACGGCGGTGACCAACAGCCTTCCCACTCCAGGAATAGCGAATACCGTCTCAACCAGCACCGAGCCGCCAAAAACGATGCCGATTCCAATGCCCAGCAGTGTGACCACCGGGATGAGCCCGTTTTTCAGCATATGTTTGACAACAATAGTCCTTTCTCTCAGGCCTTTCGACCAGGCGGTGCGGATATAATCCTGCTGGCTGACTTCAAGCATGCTTGAGCGTGTCTGACGGGCAATCACGGCTAATCCGGTTATCATCACGCAGATGACCGGCATGATAATGCTTTTAGTACTTGCCCAAAAATCTTTAAACGGTGAAACAAAGCCGGTGATGGGGAGCCAGCCGAGTTGCAGCCCAAAAACGTAGATCATCAGTAAACCCAGCCAGAAAACCGGTACCGTTATCCCAACATATGATATTAACGTTGCCACGGTATCAATCCAGCTACCCCGCCGCATCGCCGAAACTACACCCAGCATCACACCCAGCACATTCCCCAGAACAAAAGCAATCGTTCCAATGTATACAGTGACGGGAAAACGCTCTTTTAAAAGTGTACCGACATTATCCCGGTAGGTTATCGATCTCCCCAGGTCACCGTGCAGGATGCCGTTAATCCAGTTGAAATACTGTACCATGACCGGCTGATCCAAACCATACTCCTTACGGAGCTGGTTAATCCTCTCCTCCGTCATTTGTTCTACGTTGGCATTCTGCCCCAGAAATATTATCAGCGGATCGCCGGGCAGCAAACGGATTACAAAGAATACTATCAGTGTCACCAGGATAATGATGACCAGGGCCATCAGCAACCGGCGAATAATATATGCTGTCATCTCAAACCTCTTCTTGAATCCTGCGCTTTCACGGATATACGCTGAGCCGAAGCTGTCCGTTCGGAAGGGGCACCAGAGAATCGCCGCTAACGGTTCTCGCACAAAAACAAGGCTAAACGATACCTCGGGTCACTCAAACTCACCATCTTGAGCAGAACCCACCCGGTATCGTTTAGCCTGACTGGATTACTTTATTTTTTCTGCAGCCAGTATTTGCCCCAATATTGAGTAAACCCGGTTTCCTGTCCCAGTGTGGTGTTAAAATAGGACTGTATCATGTTGGCGGAGTTGAACTGATAAACAGGAATGAGATAAGCGCCGTCTGACAGGCCTTTATAGAGCTTCCCCGCAGCTTCTGCTTGAGATGCCGCGTTGTCTTTGGTACGAGATTCCTGGCTGAGAGCCACCAGAT
>DAOUAU010000002.1:0-2518 GCA_034433195.1 Dehalococcoidales bacterium | reverse complement strand
GGCAGCAGCCTTCGGATACGGTTTGCTGAAGCCCGTATATCAGGTAGGGCCGGTAGGTTCGGCAGGTTATAACCCCAATTACAAGGAGCGCAGATTTAATCTGGCGAAAGCTAAGGAACTGCTGTCAGCGGCCGGATATGGCGGTGGTTTTTCCACCACTATACTGACCATGTCAGGTGGCAAGGACCAGGCGGCGGCGATACAGGCGATGCTCGGAGAGGTGGGTATCAAGGTCACTGTTGATGTGGCTGATGTCGGCCGATACATGGGCGCGTTATACGGCCCCGGCTGGAACGGCGGCCTGCTCTTCTTCTCGGTTCCGGTAGACCCGGTTTTCTGCATCGGCTGGTTTGTTCATTTCGGTCCCAGAGCAATCTTCCCTTATCCCAGCGTAAAATGGCCGGATCAATACAAGACGCTGACGGAAGCGGTTTACAAGGCTCCGGACGCGGCTAGCCTGGCTAAGGCCACGCAGGACATGATAACGCTGGTTAATCAGGAAGCTATCGTCATACCCCTGATCGAATCTCTCACCAGCTATGTGGGCAAGAGTTACGTTAAAACCAACCGCTACAAGGATCATTTCATGGTTTGGCAAACCTACCTGGATTGGCTGGACAAATAACGGCTGAACAAGGCAAATAGCAGCGATGACCGGGTGATTCATGACTGGCCGACAACCCAGAGATTGAATCACCCGGCTTCAATCCCTGAGCGATGTGGTTTATCGGAGCTTGGGGTGATGTGGTGGGAGCGGATTAGTTACTGAAACTGAGGAAACCAGATTCTCATTATCCGAGGTTTATCATGACCACATTTATTATCCGGCGGCTCTTATGGTCACTGTTAATCATTGTTCTGCTGACATTGCTGATATTTTTTTCCATGCGGCTGTTACCCGGTGATCCGCTGTTAATATACCTGGGCTCCACCCAGAGTTATTCCGGCCTATCTCCTGAAGCTCTTGACCAGCTGCGGCATAAATACGGGCTGGACCAACCGGTAATAGTGCAGTATTTCGATTGGGTAGGCGGGATTTTGCGAGGCGACCTGGGAGAGTCAATATTTTACCATGAGTCCGTAGGATCGCTGATTGGCAAGAAACTACCCATAACGCTGAATATCGGGGTAGCCGCATTTGTCGTGGCGGTTGTTCTGGGCACGGCATCCGGGCTGCTGGCCGGGCTGCGTAGAGGCAGACTGGCAGACCAGGTGGTAACGCCGTTGGCCTACGTGGGTATCACTATACCTGTTTTTTGGTTAGGTATTTTGCTGATTTATATTTTGGGGCTGAAGCTTCACTGGCTGCCAATCGGAGGTTATATAGCACCTTTTGAGGACCTCTGGTTGAATATTAAAATGTTGATTATGCCGGTAGCCTGCTCATGTGTTACCGGCGTGGCCTCCATTTCCCGGCAGATGAGATCGAGTGTGCTGGAAGTATCCGGCCAGGATTATATCCGCACTGCCTGGTCGAAGGGTCTGCCGGAACGCGCTATCGTGGTGAAACATATTCTGAAAAACAGCCTGATACCAGTGGTTACTCTGGCAGGTTTTGCGATAGCGATGATTTTTGGTGGTTCGGTACTGGTTGAAACTGTATTTAATATACCCGGAATGGGCAGGTTGATGGTCAGTTCCATTTTTAACCAGGACTATGTGGTTGTTCAAGCCTGCACATTGATATTTGGTTCTCTGGTACTGGTAGTTAATTTGATTGTCGATATCTCATACGGCTGGCTTGACCCCAGGATACGCTACGGATAGGGAGTTAACAGATGGCCAATGTTGATCAAAACAGCGCGGCAGTTGCCACCGTCTCCACACCCCGCACCAATGAGTGGCGCCGTTTTATCCGGGTATTTTTTCAGCGAAAAATGGTGATTTTCGGGCTGGTGGTGTTGTTCGTCCTGTTCATATCAGCTATTTTTGCCAACCAGCTGGCGCCGTACGATCCTTATAAACCGAATTATCGCAATGTCACTCTCCAGCCTACCGCCGAACATCCGCTGGGCACTGACCAACTGGGCAGAGATACGCTGAGCCGTCTGATCTTTGGCACCAGGACAGCTATACTGGTGGGGTTTCTCACGGCCGGGATTGCCGCCGTGGTTGGCATGACTCTGGGATTAACAGCCGGATTTTTCAGCGGCAGCTTGATTAATATGATTATCATGCGGATAATGGATCTCTTGATCTCATTTCCGAATATCATTCTGGCTCTGTTTATCGCCGCGCTGCTCGGTGGAGGTATTCAGAATGTGATTATTGCTCTGGCTATCAGCGCGCTTCCCGGATACGCCAGAGTGATGTGCGGTTTGACTCTCAGCATTAAAGAAAATGATTATGTATTGGCCGGGCGGTCGATTGGCGCCTCGAACTTTCGCGCAATGTTTTTCCACATTTTACCTAATGCCTTGCCGCAGATGATCGTGCTGATCACTTTACAGCTGGGCGGGCTGATCTTAGCCGAGGCCGGTTTGAGCTTCCTGGGCATCGGTATCAAACCCCCGGGTGC
>DAOUAU010000001.1:0-4440 GCA_034433195.1 Dehalococcoidales bacterium | reverse complement strand
ATTGGCGGTATTTCCCGGAATCACTAAAGACGTGATAGCGCCTTCGGATTTTCAGGGGCAAACCCGCTTCTCAAATTCAGATTCCGGCGTCCGAGCCAGGGAAATGACCCAGGAAGAAATCCGTATGGTTCAAAACGATTTTGTGGCAGCCGCCATCCGGGCTAAAAAAGCAGGGCTGGACGGAATCGAATTGCACGGCGCTCATGGGTATTTAATCAGTCAATTCTTATCTCCAATGATTAACCGGCGCGCTGACGCCTACGGCGGTAATGTGCTCAAGAGCACCCGTTTTGTAAAAGAAATTATTCTGGGTACGCGCAAAAGCTGCGGAAATGATTTTATCATCGGATGCCGGATGGGTTCCAATGAGCCTGACCTTCTCAGCGGAATTGCCATTGCCAAAGAAATTGAAAAAGCCGGCGCTGACATACTGCATGTTTCCATCGGCATGTCTAGCATTTTTAAAGGTGATTCTAATGGAGTGTTCCCGGTCCCTCCAGGATTTGATTACAACTGGATTGTCTACGGCGGTACCCAGGTGAAGGTTAATGTAAAAGTTCCAGTTATTGTCTGCAACGGAATTCGCACTCCTGACCGGGCGACATATCTAGTTGAAAACCGGTTAGCTGATTGCACGGCTATAGGCAAAAACTTGTTGGTGGACCCGGATTGGACCAACAAAGCCCAGCACAAACTGGAGCCAATTCCCTGTATCGAATGTCCGGTTTGTGCCCATTTCCAGCCTGAACGCGTTTGCCCGCAGGTCAGGAAAAGAAAACCGGTTGATTAAAGAGGTGACGCAAATTGGTCAGCAATGCATTTTATGTAAAGTTTTTCGCCCCGGTTAACGCAGATTCGATCAATGCTTTGATGCAAGCGATTGATCGCAAACTTAGCCAGGGCGCAAAACATATGGGGCTGATTCTATCTACACCCGGAGGAGATGTATTCCAGGGGCTTTCAGTCTATAATTATTTGAAAGGGATTCCCCTGGAGATAACCACCCAAAACTTTGGCAGCCTGGATTCCATCGGGGTGGTGCTGTATTGTGCCGGTTCAAGACGTCTTTGTGTTCCCAATGCCAGATTTTTATTGCACGGGGTAATGGTCAATTTTTTTACTCCGGTCAGTTTTGAAGAAAAACAACTGGATGAAAGATTGAAGAGTTTGCAACTCGATATGGGCGCGA
Organism: Dehalococcoidales bacterium; assembly: GCA_034433195.1. Classification (GTDB taxonomy): domain Bacteria; phylum Chloroflexota; class Dehalococcoidia; order Dehalococcoidales; family UBA3254; genus DATIKD01. The sequence goes on along the minus strand of DAOUAU010000001.1, from coordinate 3,251 downwards.
TCGCTCGGATTATAGCCAGCACAGTTCACAAAGATCCACAGTTGGTTTTAAGTGATTTGCGTGCTCATACCACTCTTTTTCCCGAACAGGCGGTTCAATATGGGCTGGTACATGAAATTAAATCCGTACTATTTGAAAGTGGGGCGGAAGTGATTTCGATACAGATGGGAGGTACAGTGAATTCTCCGCCCGGTATTCCTCTTAATCCGCCGCAGCAGGGGTTTCCTCCGACCGGTATGATGTTTAAACCGCCGCAAAATTAACATGCACTGGACTTGATAGATAGATATGATGATCAACGGAAGGTTGAATAAGGAAGGCGGGTGAACACCGGGATTTAAACGTTCTGTTTCAGGGTAAAAACTATTTGATTATGAAAATATTATTTGGCAGAATAAGTTATTGGAGTGTAAACAGTGGCAGATATTAGAATTGCAAAACTGGCTGATCTACTGGTTAATTACTCAGTAGGCGTCAAACCGGGAGATAAAGTAGCCATTCAAGGTGAGTCCTCAGCAGAGCCGCTACTAAAAGCCATTTATATTAAAGTACTGCAGTCCGGCGGTCATCCGTTTTTGGTGGTCTCACCAGATGGTATTAATGAATTGTTTTACCGTTATGCCTCGGATGATCAACTCAAACACGTAGCACCACCAACAAAATTAATTATGGAAACATATGATGTGAGGATCTCGATCGGCGGAGAATCAAATACCAAGGAGCTTAACAACATCGACCCTTCAAAAATTGTCCTGCGCCAGCAAGCGCGTTCGGGCATTATGAAAACCTACCTGGAGCGTGCAGCCCGCGGAGAGTTGCGCTGGACTTATGCGCTTTACCCGACCAATGCCTATGCTCAGGATTCTGAAATGAGCCTGACGGAATATGAGGACTTTCTTTATGGGGCCTGTTTGGGTGATATCGAAAACCCCATTGCTTACTGGAAAGCTTTCTCAGCCTGGCAGCAGAAGATTGTGGCATGGCTTCAAGGGAAAAAATCAATTCATATTATCGCTCCCGGCACGGATTTGCATTTATCCGTTGAAGGTCGCACATTCATTAATTGTGACGGGCATGAAAATATGCCTGATGGAGAAGTTTTTACCGCTCCGGTGGAGGATAGTATCAATGGTCACGTATTGTTCTCTTATCCATGCATCGAAAATGGCCGCGAAGTATCCGGAATTCGGTTATGGTTTGAAAATGGCCGTGTAGTTAAAGCTACCGCTGAAAAGAACGAGGATTTTTTGTTGAAAATGTTGGATACTGACAAAGGTGCTAGAGGCGTTGGGGAATTCGCTTTCGGTACCAGCCGCGGCATCAACCGTTTCACCCGCCAGATTTTGTTTGATGAGAAAATTAACGGCAGTTTTCATATGGCGCTGGGTGCCAGCTATCCTGAAACCGGCGGTAAAAACGAATCTGCGATTCACTGGGATATGATTTGTGATATGCGAGACGGCGGAAAAGTAACCGTAGACGGCCAGTTAATGTACCAGGATGGTAAGTTCATCATTCCCCTTTAGGAGAATTGATTGAAATCGACTGAAGGTAAAATTGGCAGGGTTTTCGTACTGAGATTGGATGACGGTGATACAATACCTGTCTGCATCGAACAATTTGCAATTGAAAAAGGCATTACTCACGCTCAGGTCATTCTGATCGGCGGCATTGGCAAAGGGCAGGTGGTAAGCGGGCCGCGCTATTCGGATGTGATGCCGCCGGAAGCCATGTTGATTCCGGTGGATGGCGCTCATGATGTCTTAGGAGTGGGTATTATTGCACCCGGAGCTGCTGGTAAACCGGGACTGCATATACATGCGGCATTAGGACGTTCAGGCCAAACATTAACCGGCTGTTTACAGGCCGGCGTAGAAACATGGTTGATCGGGGAAGTCATTGTATACGAAATTATCGGAGCCGGTGCTGCGCGGATTCCTGACGCTGCCAGCGGTTTTTCACTTCTTGAAGTTGGAAGCTAGCCTTCAGCGTCTGAAAGTTTTTTGCTAAAGGAGAATTGATTGAATAATTCAACTGCGGTCGCATTCATTCTGATATTGATTATTGTTGGCTTGATAGCTGCTGCTTTTTTTGGCTCCACCTATATGATGAAAAAAGCCATTCGCTTTATCATTCGCTCATTGCGAGACCAGGGGGCCACGTCCCCTCAGTCGGCTGTTTGGCCCGCCAGTGTCGGGATAAAACCGCGCTCATTTTTACAACCCGGTATAATGAGGGATTATAAACCCAGCGCTTTTCAATTTTTAACAAATAACGATATCGTTAGAATGACCGAAGATGGACGTATTTATCTTTCTGAAGAAGCGCTGGCGCAGTCCCGTATTGCCGGAAATATTCAATAAATGGCTGGTTTTTTTTTACTGCGTTGGCAGTTAAACGGGTTCTGAGAAGTGACAACCTATGTCTTGTGAATTCAAAGATGAAGCATATTAAAATGCTTCTTCTCATCAAAGAGAAAGTTGCAGACACATCATCACGAATGATCAACCCGGTTTGATACCCTTTAAAGCTGCCATGCAACCGCTAGTCAGCGGTATTTTCAGATATTTGGTGGTGTGAATATTGCTGGATTTTACCAAACAACGCAACGGAATACTCTCTGAAACCTTGTGCAGAATTAGTTATCCGCTGTGAAATGCGCTGATCCTGGTCACTTTCTGCCTCAGATTCCGGTTGCATACAGCTATGCATATCGTTATACTTAATAGCTATTACATCTTGGCGAAACACCATGTAATGGAGGTCTTGATGAAACGGGTCACTCTTTTCGGGATGGTTATTCTAATATTGTCTTTGATACTGGCATTATCCAGCATGGGATGTTTCCCTGACACAAAATCCGAAAGGACGGTAACTGCTGCCACAACGGATATGGTTATGCCGCAACCCCAGGTTGAAAGTGTGATCGCCACAACCAGCGGCACTCAGAGCGCGTATTATGCCACACTGGATATTAAAGTTAAAAATCTGGGAGCCGAGGGTACCATTCTGGTGCAAGCCGAAATTATTCAAAACGGAAAATCCAGCTCAAACGAAATGCCGGTTTTTCTGAAGCAAAATGAAACTCATCAATTAAAACTGACCTTTCCACTGGTATGGCAAGGCGGAGCCTTTACTTCAAACGTTAAAACCATCGTTCCCTGATTATTGAGTTTTGCCAACAAACATCCGCATTTTTCATTAAATGCGGATGTTTTTTCAGATCGTTCCATCAACTCAAATTGATTACT